>CAZPXJ010000006.1:0-47440 GCA_964590855.1 uncultured archaeon | reverse complement strand
CATGAAAGGTCATTGACTTTGAGAGCATCGAAGCGTAATATTCGTTTCTTACATCTCTTTCAACACGTTGAGATGTTATTTCAATAATCAAACCAGATGCAAAACTTCCTAATCCTCCAATGATTGTCAAGATTAGCAATAGAAAAGCTAAATATGTTATCTTCTCCCAAATACTAGAAGAAGAAAGGATTTCATTGATGAGATTCCCAAGAATTAAAGGTGAGATAGCTCCTACTGCTGCACCTACTGTAGCAAAAATTAAGAATAATGCGATCATTCCTTTGTGAGCTAAAATATGACTAAATACCCATCTAAAGTGGCTTTTTTTACTATATTTATCCATAACCTTGTCATAGAATTCGCCAGTTATTTGCTTAGAGAAGTTCTCAGTCACTCTATTCCCACTCAATAGTCGTTATTAGATTTTGTTATATAAAGAACCATATTTATCTGATATCTTTGAACAAAATTGCTTCGTTTCAAATTTTTTCGTATCTGATTATTAACTTTATCATTGCTAATAGTTTGTATTTAGCAATAGAAGAAAGGAGTCAGTATTCCAACACAATCTCAGAGATTTCATTAATCATTTGAAGTGTTGGAACACTAGAACCAACTAACATGAGTGGAGCTTCACTATCACTAAAGAAAACTGCGTTTTTCTTTGCAGCAAGGATAAAACTATCATTTAGAGAAACATCAGAAGAATCTAGAATTACACTCTCATTCAATTCATTCTTTAGTATGATTGAATAACCAATAGTAGCTAAAGTATCGTTGAAGGTGTATGGATCTTCATCATCAAAAAGTGCTAATATTCGCCATAGAGCTATACCTTCATAGGTATTGGTTCTTCCATCTTCTAGTATTTGATAAACAAGCAAATTAGCTTCACTGTTCATGTACATAAATGCTTCAAATGTTTCTTGATCAACGCTATCATTGATTGCCCCATAAAGGTTAACACTCCATGCTGTAGAAGCAACTACTTTGAGATTTTGGACATCTTTTACCCAAGGTGAACCATCAGATAGGTATCCTTCTCCTTCTTCTGATAAACAAACAACTCTCAAAACACCATCTGAGGAAGGAAGATTCTGGCCATCTATCTCATAAGCTAAAATGACTCTGAAATTCTTCATACCAAGATAATCTCCAGTAATGTTATCATATGCTGGAAATAACCCATTAATCATTTCATTTGTGAAGATAACTTGGTAATCATCTCCAGCTATTACTTGGAGTTCTTCACCAGTTGAAATACCCCCTACTTCATCAAGTAAATCTTGAAGAAGAACTCCTTTGAATAAATTGGGACCAACTATAGTTCCGGTTGATTTTCTATATCCAGCATAACCTGTAACATTTGATAAGGTTTTAAGTTCAGTCAAAGTATAATTCGTTGTAATTCCGTTTCCATGAAGTGTAAGTACTACTTCTTCAGGTTCAGGATCAGGACCATCATCAGACATATAGAAAGCGCCAAAATATACACCTAATCCTATTCCAGTAAGAGTAAGAACTGATAAAATACTAATAACGATTTTGAGTCTCAGGTTCATTAAATACAAGTCTATTGTGGTTGTTTTAAATTTTATCAAAAACCCACAATTTAAAATTCCATGTTTTATGCAAAACATTGAAGAAATGTTTCTTCTTCTATCGACCAGTGAAGGATTTCCAATAAAGAAGTGAATCATGAAATGGTTTCAAAATATCTGAAAATAACGCTCATAGCAGTTCTTGTTTTTAGTTTGATAATCCCTGCTATTTTCTTCAGTTTTTATAACCAAAATGAAAATGAGATAGTTATTGAGTTATGGTACACTTATGAAGGAAGAGATGTTATAGAACAAGCTATTACGGAATATGAAACCCTTAATCCTTCTGTCACTATCAATTTCGTTGAACAACCATCTTCTAGTTGGATTGATAAATTCATCAACGTAGCTCAGACAGGAAATGCTCCAGATATTTTTCTAGCTAAGGGATCATGGTTTGGTGAGTTAGCAAAATTGGGTTATATCCAATCATTAACGAATTTCCTATCTCCAACAGAGGAAGTCGAATATCTCACCTCAGCAATTAATGGTCTCAGTTATGATAATGAACTATGGGGACTTCCCCTTTGGTTTGATTCAATACTTCTTTTCTATAACAAAGATTTATTCGATGCTAATTCGTACTCTTATCCACAAGAAAATTGGACCAGTGTAGAGTTACTAGATGCTGCACTAAATCTAACAAATAGACCTGAAGAAATCTATGGTCTTTCTTGGGCCACAATATCTCCATACATGTGGCCAGCTTTTCAGTATGGATTTGATCATGGTCCTTTATATCAAGGGGGGAACATCGTAGTAAATGACACAGCATCAGCTAATTCTTTACAATACATTTACGACCTTAAATATACTCACAGATGTGTAAAATATGATGATAGCAGTAGTTCATCTACTCAAGCATTTATTACTAATAAAGCAGGGATGATGATTTATGGTGGGTGGTATATTCCAGCATTGAATGAGCTCGACATGAATTACGGTGTAGAGATTCTACCTACTATCGCTTCTACAAATCAGAGAATTAGTCCCATGGTTGAAATCAAAGGATTAGGTATGTCAAAAGACACACAAAATCCAGATATTTGTTACGACATCATAAGGTATCTTACTTCAGCAACAGTTCAAGAAGCTTTATTGACTGCAGAGTACAAAGTTCCAACACTAAAAATACTAGAAAGCTCAACATTGGTTCAAAATGAGCCTTTAATTCTAAAACAACTTAATCAAATAGAGTATAGTCAATATTATCCGCTTGACCCCTATTACTTAATATATTCAGAATTTATGAGAGCAGCTTTGAATTTTATTTTATTAGATCATCAAAATATTCAGACAACTTTAGACGACACTCAACAGAATATTGAGGTAAATAAGAATGGTTAGTGCAAAGAAAACTAAGACAAAAAATACCAAACAAACACTACTAGTGTTGTTATTATTAGGTAGTATAGTCTTAACTTCTTTTCGATTTCATGCTCCAGATAATGTTTTTGCTCAAGCAGATGAAACATCTATAGTTGATATAGGTGATAGATATGCAATAGTTAATTGGACTCTACCTACTTCGTCGATTTATGATGGTTTTAGAATTGAATATTACGATGTGTCACTCAATCAAAGCTTTACATGGTCGATGGTAATAATAAATGAAACAGAAGATATTACTCTAGAATACTTTTCTCAGGTTAATTACTCAATTAATGATGAGATATTTCTATCACAAAAAATGCATACTTTGAATTTCTCACTCTATATTGTAGATAATAGCGCTGAGTCAATTCAAACAAAAATAACTGGACTTGAACCAACAAGTCTTTACTCAATAGCCCTTCATCTAGTAAATGTATCATTAGTATCTAATCAAGGAGAATATACAATTTTAACTGAATCTGAGGAATTATACTGGGAATCAGAGCAGTTTGAGACTTTACTAAGTTTCGAAGATAATTTAGAATATTCAAAATTAGCCACTTCTCTATCACTTTTAGTGATTGTTTTCATTTTCATAGCTGTTTTCGTTTTCTTAGCTAAAAGAGATGTACCCTTCAATAGGATTGCTTATCTATTCATTTTTCCTGCACTTCTTGCATTAGTTCTTCTAGAAGTTTATCCTATCCTCTATGGAATTTTCTTATCCTTCACAGATTATCGCTTACAAAGAGGAGAAACTCCAGTTCTGATAGGTTTTCAAAACTATGCTCATATTGCTGAAAATCCACAATTACCGATAACTTTCACCACCACTCTTGTGTGGAGTGTATTAATCATACTTGCAAAAATCATTCTAGGTTTCATTCTAGCTTATGTAATTCAACACAAAGTAAAGAGAAAGAAATTATGGTATTTGATGTTGTACATCCCATGGACCATACCCTCATACATTAAAATTCTTTCATGGAGAACGTTTATACATGGAAATGGAGGAATATCTCTCTTTAACACACTATTTGGAACAAATGTAAATATGTTAACACAGCCATATGTAACATTGTTTATTGCTTGTTTCGTAGAAGTTTGGGATTCAATTCCTCTAATAACCACTCTTTTCTTAGGGGGGTTAAGTAGCATTCCTAAAGAACTAGATGACATAGCTGATATAGACCAAATATCGGAAGGAACCAAAATCCGTAAAATCATAATTCCTCTAATCAAACCAATTATATTACCTGCAATAATATTAGAAATAATCAAAACCTTTGGCAGTTTCAATGTTGCTTTTCTTCTAACGAAAGGATACCCGCTATTATCTTATGGTACGAGTGAAGCAGGAGTTGTTGGAGCTACAGATCTATTCAGCACTTTCACATTCTATATGTTTTATGAGAGGAGAGAGATTGGAATTGCAGCAGCTTACTCTACGATTATGAGTCTCTTAACTTTGTTTTTTGTATTAGTGTGGTTGAAAATGTCCAAAGGTACTCAAAGTACATTTTTACCAGAGAAAAAGAAAACTGTTTCTAGAAATAGAATGATAATCGTTTTACTCTTTTTCCTTCAATCTGTTGGTTATCTTACAGCTGGTATATTTGGGTTCAGATACTTTGGTATTTACTGGAATCCTTATCTAAACTATATCTTAGCTGGCTTGTACTTTATATTAGGTATTCTTGGTATGATACATCAGATTCAATCACTAAAAATTGTAAAATTCATTCTGATTTTTGATTTGATATTATCTTTATCTCAGTTTTTCTTTTATCAGATGTGGTATGCTTTCAACTGGAATATTTTCATTATTACTGTTCAGCTGTATCTACTAACTAAAATTCAACCTTCTAATCTTCTAAAAACATCAATAAGCAAGTTTGATAAAGTAAAAAATTCTTTCCAAAAAGCAATTACAGAAGTGAAGATTTTTCTTTACAAAATAGATCAACACTTTATACCATTGTCACCATTGCATGGAATTATTACCATGCAAGCATTCTTTATTTTGTTTTCAGTTTTTACGATAAAAGTCAATCTATGGTTATCTTGGGTAGTTTTCAGTATAACTTTAGGATTACTACTAACTAGTTTATTTTCTAAGTTAATTCTGAAAGCTTCGATAATCCTCCAACCAATACTCTGGTGTAACATGATATTTTCTGGTTATTCAATAGGTTGGATAATAGTCTTAAATTTACTATCCATAGCACATATACTGGGGACAGTAAAAATTTACTCAGATGGATCAACATTAGGTACAAATAAGATTCAAAAATTTGCAAGATATATCTCAAAACCAAGAAATATAACCATATTCTTAGTTTCTATTTTACTCGTTACACTTTTACCTCTTTGGAACATCTTCTGGATAGCATTTTCAAAAGGTGATACTATGGTTCCAACTTCATTCTTCCCTACTAATCCAACTCTTGAGAACTTTAGTTTGTTATTTACACAAGAAAAGCTACATCTCAGTTTCCTAAATTCATTACTTGTCTCATTAGGATCAGCGACATTATGTGTAGGTTTAACAGCTTTAGCAGCTTATGCCTTCTCTAGATATTCTTTTACTGGCAAGAAGGAAATTATGGTAGGAACTTTTACCTTGAAAATGTTTACAGGAATTCTTACACTTATTCCATTTTATTTAATCATGGATAATTTGGGTTTAATTGATTCTTATTTTGGTATAATTCTAGCTTATAGCACTCATACAATACCACTAGCTCTCTGGGTAATTAAAGGCTATATCGATTCTATACCAAAAGAATTAGATGAATCTGCAACTTTGATGGGAAATTCTAAATTCCGTGTTTTAAGAAAGATAATCTTACCATTAGCAGGACCAGCGATAGCGATAACATTCCTTCTCAATTTCTTGAGAACATGGAATGGTTTTCTATTGGCTTTTGTTCTATTACAATCACCAAACAAATACACTTTACCTATCAGGTTGTTTACTTTCGTTGGTTCAATTGAATCCAGTTCGCCAGAGTGGGGGTTGTTTGCAGCAGCTTCTATCTTGGTGGTTATACCTTTATTGATCATTTTTGTTTTTCTTAGAAATTATCTTCTAAGTGGTTTTAACAGTTCATCGAATATAAGGGAGATTTAAATGAAAGTAAAAATAAAAAATCTAACAAAACAATACGGAGAGAAAAACGCTCTCAAAGATGTAAATTTAGAAATACCAGATGGTAAATTCCTAGTAATTTTAGGACCTTCCGGAAGCGGAAAAACTACCCTACTTAGACTAATTGCAGGACTTATCTTTCCATCACGTGGAGATATCTTCTTTGGAGAAGAAAATATCACAAATAAACCAGCTAACAAACGAAATATAGCTATGGTTTTCCAGAACTATCCTCTCTTCCCTCACATGACAGTTTACAATAATCTCAGCTTTGCTTTGGAAAGTCAAAGAGAGGGTCAAATTTTCAAAAAGCGAACTTATAATAATAAAGAGATAGCAAGCAAAACCAATGAAATTTTGAAACTCCTTCATATTGTTGAACATAAAGATAAATACCCATCCCAACTCTCAGGAGGAGAAAAGCAGAGAGTAGCTATTGGAAGAGAATTAATTAGAGACCCTTTTCTATTTCTATTTGATGAGCCATTAAGCAACATAGATGCTAGATTGAGATATGAGATGAGAACATGGTTAAGAACATTACATGAGATGATAAAAAAAACAATGATCTACGTAACTCATGATCAATCAGAAGCAATGGCTCTTGGTGATATAATTGTTCTTTTAGATGAAGGGAAAATAGTTCAAGTAGGCGCTCCTGACGAATTATACAATAATCCTGGATACAAGTTTGTAGCAGAGTTTATAGGTAATTTTCCTATGAATTTTCTCTCATTTCAAAATCAAAAGGGAAAGCTGATTCTTGAGAAAAACAAGAAGTGTATCATACCAAAGCAAGTAGAAGAGATTATTATAAAAAATGGGTTGAAAGAAGGCGAGATTGGATTCAGAGCAGAATTGGTAAGAGAACTGGATTCCGATAAACCTATTGAAGAAAATATGCTCATTCTTGATTGCATAATTGATGATGTAGAAAAAGTTCTTGATCAACAAATATTAACCTTGAATTTCCATGAAGAGAAAATAGTTTTTGTTACAAAAACTATGAAGGGATTTGAAAGAAAATCATCAATTCAGATTATTATTTCATCAGAAAGCATCTATATATTCGACGAAAAAGGTCTAAGAACCATATAGAGTTTTTTCGGCAATTGAATGTCCACTAGAACCAACACAATCTTATTAATATTATAATAATTATTCACTTCTGTAGAATAAATCAATCTATTGGTTATGTTCTCAATCTGGGGTAAAAAATCTATTCAAGTGAATCAGATGTTGGAAGAAGGTCTAGGGGAGGTATTTAATAAAACAAACATAGGTATATCTATTGTTAAAGGGGACAGAATCATTCATGCAAATAAATTCTTTCTTGAGATTATAGGTCGGGAATTAGAAGAAGTTTTAGGGAAGGATTGCATTTTTTACGCTGCAAATGATGAAAAAAACAGATTAAAGAAAATAAAAACCAGTTCAGAGATATCTAGTCTTTCTAATCAGAAAATTGAATTTTGGATTGAGCTTAAAGATAAAAGCAGAAAATATATTCGAAATACTTTGTATCCAATAAAGGGACAAGAAAAAACTCAAAGATTTCTTATTGTTACTGAAGACATTACAAAATTAAAACAAAGAGAAACTAAACTTATCGCATCTGAATTCAAGAAATCTATGTTCTTGGATTTCCTTACAGAACAAATAGTGTTCTATGACACAAATCTTACGATAATATGGTCAAATAAAATTGCTAGCGATTTACTTGGTCTAACTCCTGAAGAAATTACAGGTGAGATTTGCCATAAACTATGGTATCAATCAGACATTCCTTGTAAGAACTGTCCTGTTGTTAAAGCCCTGAATACAGGAGAAGAACACAGCGCTGAGGTCACAACACCGGACAATAAAATCTGGTATATCCGAGGTTATCCTGTTTATAGTGAGGATGGTTCTCTCATTGGTGCAGTTGAACTAGCTACAGATATTACAGAGAACAAGATAACCATTAATGAATTAGAAGTCAGTGAGCAGAGATTCAGACAAATATTCCATAATACCAATGATGGTATATTCGTCGTTAAAAGAGACACTAATGGTAAATTTATTCAAATTATCGAAGTCAACGACATTGCTCTTGAAATGTATGGATATACAAGGGAAGAGATAGAAAACCTTGATCCTTCAGATTTTAATGTGTCAGGAGAGGCAGAGCCAGATGATTTTGCACAAGAATTAGTAGATAAGAAGAAGCTAACTTTTGAACGTCACCATAAGACAAAAACAGGTGACGAGATATTCGTTGAAATTAGTGCACATATATTTGAATTGGGAGAGGATACAGTAAGTTTAACGGTTGTTCGTGATATTACAGAAAGGAAAAAAGACCATGCAGAACTTATAGCAAATGAAGAAAAATTCAGACAGATTTTCGAGAATGTTGCAGATGCAATACTCATATACCCAATGACTGCAGATTTCAAGCTTGGTAAATTTATTGAAGTTAATGAAAATGCATGCAGATGGACAGGATACACTAGAGATGAATTACTTCAGATGACACCTCAAGGGTTGCAAAATCCTGAGGAAACCGTAGGACAATCAGATATAGGAAAAAGTCTTCTACAACATGGAGAGGTCACTTTTGAAGGAAAGATCTATCATAAAGATGGCAGTTCTAAACCAGTTGAATATACTGCTAGCATGTTTACACTTAGGGGAGAGAAAGTTATTTTAACTGTAGCTAGAGATATGTCCGAGAAGAAGAGAGCTCAACAAGAGGTAAAACGATCTGAAGAGAGATTCAGACAAATTTTTCATAACACAAATGATGCCATGTTCCTTTCTCATCTCACATCTGACAATGTTTCAAGTCAATTTGTAGAAGTAAATGATGCTGCAATCAGATGGTTAGGGTTTGAAAGGAACGAACTTCTAACAATGTCATCTATTGATATCACAGCTCCAGAAGAAAAAGAATCTAATCCTGGAATTATTGACAAGATTATTGATAGGGGATCTACAACCTTCGAAACAATTCTTTTCTCAAAAGATAGAAAGAGAATTCCAGTAGAAATTAGCTCGCATATTTTCAAACTTGAAGATCAACAAGTAATTTTATCAATTGCGCGAGATATAACAGAGAGGAAAAAGGCAAGAAAAGACCTTCAAGAAAGTGAAGAGAAATATCGAAGATTAGTTGAAACTTTTCCAGCTGCTATCATCAGCTCAGATTCGAATGGAAATGTTACATTTGTTAACAAACAAGCTGTAGAATTACATGGCTACAATTCCGAACAAGAAATGTTAGGGATGAAAACTAATGATCTTGTTTCAGAAGAAGATAGAGGGTTTGCTGCCATAATCGGGCAAAGAAGTATCGAAGAAGGATTTGTACATGATGTTGAATACAACATCCAGCGTAAAGATGGCTCTACTAGCCCTGGTGAGTTCCATGCAGCAGCTATAAAGAGCACAGAAGGAAGCATTATCGGATTTATTGGTGTTGTAATTGATATTACAGAAAGAAAAGAAGCAGAAAAAGCTTTGAAAGAGAGTGAGGAGAAGTTCAGACAAATATTCCAAAATGCAAAAGATGCCATTTTTATGCATAGTATTACAAAAAATGGGAATCTTGATCGATTACTAGAAATCAATGAAACAGCATGTACATGGTTAGAATACACTCGAGAAGAGATCTTAGATCCAGAAGTATCATCTAGTAAAGTATTAGGTTTACAATTTCTATTAGAAATGGAGGATAATATACTTGATATTGGGAGTGTTACGTTTGAGAGTAGTATTAAAAATAAGTCAGGAACAATCAAACCTGTAGAGTTTAGTTCCCATCTATTCACTCTGAATAAAGAACTGGTTTTACTTTCTATTGCCCGAGACATCACTGAAAGAAAGAAAGCAGAAGATTCTATCAAAGCAAGTGAGGAGCGTTATCGAACACTTGTAGAAACATCTCCGGATGCAATTATTTTGGTTGATACAGATACAAAAATCCAGTTTGCCAATCCTCAAGCAGCTCAAATGTTTGATTATGAAAATATTGACACAATGATTGGTCTAACTCCTATTGATATTATAGCGAGAGAAGATTTAGAGATTACGAAGACATCAATAACGGAGATAATTAAAGAGAAGAATTCGCAGATTACAAACCTAAATGCATTGAAAAGAGATGGAACTCGTTTTCCTGTTAAAGTTAATGCTTCTTTTGTAGCTGATGAAGAAGGTAAACCTTTGGGTGTCATTGCTGTAATTGAAGATATTACTGAAAGAACCAAAGCCGAATTTGCTCTAAAAGAGAGTGAAGAGAAATTCAGACAAACTTTCGATCTATCTAACGATGGTATTATACTTCATGATGTTAAAGGAAACATCTTGGATGTCAATCAACGAGCGAAAGATTTGATGGGTTATTCTAAAACAGAATTTCTATCATTAAGAATTGCTCAGCTACATCCAATTACAGAACATGAAGCTTCAAAAATCGCCTTTGATACTGTTCAAGAGAAAGGTTCTATTCAATTTGAGACTGTTTTCCGAAGAAAAGATGGAACACTTTTCCCCGCTGATGTTTCCTCAAGTTTCTTTGAAGTAGGAGGAGTACCAGTTATTCAAGGAATTGTTCGAGATATAACAGAAAGAAAGAGAGCAGAACAAGAATTAGTGGAAAGAGAGCAGAAGTTCAGACAACTATTCAATAATGCAAATGATGCAATATTCCTTACAAGGGTTGATGAAGAAACTAAAACGACTAGTAAATTCATCGAAGTTAATGATGTTGCTTGTAATCTGACGGAATTTACTAGAGAAGAATTACTTGAGAAAAGATCGTTGGATATATCAGATCCAGAAGTACATGATTCTCTTGCTAACAGTATTAGAACGTTCATTGAGAAGGGATCAGCAACTTTTGAATCAGTACAAATAACGAAGTCAGGAAAGAAGATCCCAACAGAAGTTAGTTCTCACATATTTACACTTAGAGATGAAAGAGTTGCTTTATCTGTTGTAAGAGATATAACGGAAAGAAAAAGAGACGAAGAATTGCGTAATCAAGCATATACTCAAATTGCTCAAAACATCGAGGATTTTGCAGAACTTGTAGATAGAATAAGGAACCCACTTATGGGCGTAATGGGATATGCTGAACTTTCTGAGTCATTGCATTCTGAAATAATAATTGAAGAAGCAAAAAAGATTGAAGAAATCACCAAGAAAATATCTGAAAGTTACTTGGAAACTGAACAAGTAAGAAAAATAATCAAAGAGCAAATTGACCTAGTTGAAGAAAATAACCACACAAACAACGAGACTGAAGAAACATAAGAATAATGGTTGGGAAGACATTTCCCAACAATTTATATATTACTCTCTTTATATTTTTGAACATGAGTTTTCTGAAGAAATTTAAGAAAATTTTTCACATAACTTTATGGGAAGCAATTATAGCAGCTGCAATTATAACTACCTACTTCATCTTGGCTAAAGTGGTTTTTGCAGGGAATCCTCCACTTTGGTTGACAATATCAGGCTTTGTTGTAGGTACTTGGCTAGCATTTAGACCTTCAGAATGGGCAGTTTCAGGCTTAGACAGCGGAGCGAAATATGTTGGTTTGTCAGACTATGTTGCTGGGGTTTTATCTAGTTTAGCATCAAATCTACCTGAGGCAGTTATTGCCATCTTCTTAATAAGTAATGGTCAGCAATTGATAGCAGTAATCACTGTTCTTTCAGCTGCAGGTTTTAATACATTAATATTAGGAATAGCAATAGTAATTTCGACTATCAAAAATAAAGGAAGTATTAAGGTTCCAGAGGAACTTGAAAAACGTGAATCACCCATTATCAGATGGGCAATTGTAGCTTTGTCAATAACAGTAGTTTTCGGTTTAGTACAATATTCAGTATTCGGGACTGATAACCTTATTGAAGCTACATTGACCGTTCCAGTTGCTGCAATGTTAGCTGCTAGTTATTTAATTTACTTGTTCTACTTAATTTTTGTTAAAGATACTAACAACAAAATGTCTGAATCTTTGCTTGAAGATAATGAAGAAGGAGAACCTTCACCAGAATATGAAGAGACGGTTGAAGAAGGATCAGATCATAAGCATGAGAAACTATCAATACCCTTTACTATCTTACTTTTAGTGATGGGTTTTGTAGGTATCTTCTTCGCAGGTGAGGTTCTTACTGAAAGTGTACATCATCTAACAGATCACGCATCATTTTTTGAATCTGCAAAAGGTGAAATAACTTTAGCTCTAATTTTAGGTGCAGCTGGGGCAGTTCCTGAACATAGTATAGCAGTTCTTTCTTCTTTAAAGGGAGAGATAGAGGTTGGCATAGGTAATGCTATGGGTGGAATACTTCAGTCATCTCTACTAATTTTTGGAATACTTGGAGTAATAACAAACATCAGACTAGACCCATTTGTAATTATACAATTGGCATCGGTTGCGGGAACGCTTTGGTTTGTGAAACGGTGTATTCAAGATCGGAAATTCGATATTTTCGAAGGGATTATGATAATAATTCTGCAAGTCCTGGTATTTGTCATATTGTTCGAAGATATCGCTATATTAGTTTAGAAATTATTCAGAAGAAAAATTTCTTCTTCTCCCATTTCTTTTCACGGGACCTCACTGAAATTAATTTGCATGTTTTTCCTTTCTGGGTTTAAATATTAGAAACTAAACTTATAGTATGGGTAGTCATCAGATTCTACCATCAGTTGATCAGAGAGAAAAAGAAGTTGTCTTAATTCACAAAAACGGAGAAATCATTTCTATAAACAATTCTATATATCAAGTTAGATTGTTTAAAGAGCCAAATAGGAAAATATATACAACTTCTATAGAGCGTGCTTATAATGTTCTGAAGAAAAACGATTATGATTATACTGAATCTGACTTTCTTTGAATTTAAAAAATGAAAAATAGAAAAGTGATAGAATTAGTTTACTTCATCGAAGACTTTTTCTATCACGTTCAAAGCCCAGTCCAATTCTGATTCTGTCACTACTAGAGGTGGCGCAAAGCGTATAGAAAATTCATGAGTCTCTTTTGCCAGAAGTCCAACAGGAACATTGTTCATCATTGCTTCTGTGTAGGGGCGTGCTTTTTCTGTAAGTTCAATTGCTGTTAATAGTCCTAAACCTCGCACTTCTTTGATCTTCTTTGGATGCTTCATTTGAACACGTTTCAAACCTTCTATAAAATATTCGCCAAGCTCTTTTGATCTAGTAGCAAAATCTTCCTCTCTCAGAAGATTGCATACAGCATTTAGAACAGCCATTCCTAGACTGTTTCCACCCCAAGTTGAACCATGAGTTCCAGGTGTTAGTACATCCATGATATCCCATCTAGATAAAACACCAGAGACAGGAAAGACTCCTCCACCTACTGCTTTAGCTACGAGTGTAATGTCAGGTCTAATATTTGCATGATCACATGCCATTAACGCTCCAGTTCTACAGAAACCTGTTTGTATTTCATCTGCTATCATGAGAACATTGTTTTTCTCACACACTTTTTGTACTTCTTGCAGATATTCTTTTGGTGGTATCAAAACACCAGCTTCTCCCTGTACTGGTTCAAACAGAAATGCTACTGTATCTTTGGTAATTGCTTCTTTTAGAGCTTTTATATCACCGTAAGGTATGACTTTGAATCCAGGGGTCTTAGGACCAAAACCTTGAGAAGCATCAGGATCAGTAGAAAATCCAACAATAGTAATAGTTCTACCATGAAAGTTATTTTCACAAACAATAATCTCAGCGTTGTCATCTTTGACACCTTTCTTTTCATATCCCCATTTTCGAGCTATTTTCAGTGCTGATTCAACTGCTTCTGCTCCTGTATTCATTGGTAGAAAAACTTCATATCCTGTTAGTTCGCACAAGTTTTTTGCAGCCTCTCCCATTGCATCATTACAAAATGCTCTAGAAGTTAAGACTACTTTCTTTGATTGTTTCACTAAAGCTTTTATCAATTTTGGATGATTATGACCGAAGTTCTGACTAGAATAAGCACTTAAACAGTCCATATATTTCTTTCCTTCCACATCCCAAACCCATATTCCTTTAGCTTTCTCAACTACTACTGGAATTGGTTTGTAATTGTGTGCTGTCCATTTCTTATCTAGTTCTAGATAGTATTTTTCTAAATCTTTCTTCTTTTTAGCCATTAGTATCACAACTTATCATTCACCTTAAAGAATGAGGCTTTTAAGATTTTAGTTGAAAAAGGAAAATTAGTTATTTCTTTCGTTTTCTCCAATAAGCAATACCAGTAAAAATCACCATTGTGACTAAAAGGGATATAAATGAGAATGGAGCAGAGTTTACAACAACAGAGAGTGAAAGATCACCAAGATAAAATGTACTGCTTACGTATAGCAATAGTATCTCCCCAATTGGATCCATAATTACTGAAGTGTCAAGATTACTAAGATTGATATCAAAGAATTTCATTATATCCCCTAAATCTGTCTCTAATATTATTCCAATTGAGATTGTTTTCACAAGAAGTGTCACATTATTTATGTCTAGATAGATATCTCTCATTTCTGTACTGAATGATGAAAAATCATCACCTACTGGAAATGAATTGATGTAGAGATCTTGAGGGCTAGTAAATTCTAGATTTTGATCCATTACTCTTGCCTCTAAACTACTTGTTACATTCATAACAGTTGTTGGTGCAAATAGTAGTTTTATTCCCTTTATACCTTGAATTCCAGAGATTTCAACTGGGAAAACGAGGGGAATGAAATTAATTGGTATTGACATGTTTTCTCCTAAGAAACTAGAAAAATCTGCTACAGTTTCTTGTTCTCCCTCTTCAATTTCAATAAAAATTGGTCCTGTGAAAGGTGTATCAATAATTATAGTACCGTTTAAACCTAGAGAAAAATTTCCTTGGGAAGTTTGTACTTGTAATCCATAATCAGCTATTTGTTCTTTTTTGTTATGATTAAGATATGATAATATTTCTAGTGGTAAATTTAGAATCGTGTGAAAAGATAGGTATGAGATAAAAGTATAATTTTCAGCTTCATCTGAAATAGCTAAATTAAGCTTAAGGTAATTATCTTTTGAGAAAGTCACAGAAGTAGTAGATTTTGACCAATCACTAATGTCTTCATCGGATTTTTGAAAATCTGCTGAAATCTCAGTCAAGCTAGCAAATACACTAAAGGTTAAGGAAATTAGCATTACTAATGATACAGATTTTCTAACAAACATTTTTCTCTGTTACTTTATCACACTTTCTTTCTATAAACTCTTTGTATTTGCAAAAAAATTTAATATGACATGGTAATATTATACAGATATGAGTAAAAAAGCTATAGAAATAGAGGAAGAGGAGATAGCAGAAGTCAAGACTCAACCTAAGAAGGAGAAAAAACCAAAGAAAGAGAAAAAACCCAAAAAAAGTAAAGTTTCTAAAATTACTGCAAAAGGCTTTTTTGGAGCAATCTGGATAGGGATTTTATTTTTCCTTAAGATAATTTGGAAAATCATCAAATTCTTCTTGAAATACGTTCTGTTTCCATTCTGGTATACAGGAGTGTTGTTCGTTAAAACCTATAAATTCTTACGTGTAAGAGGTAAAGATCCACTTACTGAGGAAGATAAGAAATATCTATCTCTGATACCTACATTATTCTTCATGATGGCAATATGTATCATAATAGTGTATCTATTATTCTACTTAGATTCTATTTATGGTTGGTTTGATGCTACAAGAGATCTTCTGGCAGATGAAAGTTTTTGGGCAGCAATCGGTCGATGGTTTGCTGACTTGTTTGTAGGGATATACATCTACATTTTGAGTCCTATTGGAAGATTTATCAGAGACGATATAGTTGGCAATTTCTCAACATTAATAGATTCTCATCAATGGGTAGGTGCTCTAATCATACTTGCTATACTAGTAGTTGGTACAGGACTACTTGTGCTTTTAATCAACTTCGCTCGAAAAGGTAAAGTCTTCAAAGCGATAAAGAACTTCTTCGTGAAAATCAAAAATGGCATTGTCAAAGGGCATGATGCCGTTAGAAGATTTGTTCTGAAATATTTGATTGGAGAGAAGTATATCAAAACTAGATCTAAAAACTTCTTCTGGTTAAATGTCTTTCTACAGATGCTAGTAACATTGATTTTCTTCATATTCTCAATATGGTTAGTTGTTCAGTATTACTTAGTTGAACAATTATGGGTCAGAGTAGATATCATGAGATTTGCCTCATTTGCTGCAGCGATACTTTTTGCGGGAGTTGGTATTTTCTCTACATGGTTCTTCAGCATTGTTCATGGAGTTTCAACATCTCCACCTGAAGATAAAAAATAATTTTGAAGGAATTGTTCCTTCACTTTTTATTATACTTGAAAGTAGCCTTTATTTAGTAGTAGCCTATTGGTTAATACATGAAATTACGTGTAGGTATAAACGGTTTTGGAAGAATCGGTAGAGGTATTTTCAGAGCTGCTTTCGATGACAATGAAATTGAAGTAGTTGGAATTAATGATATTGGAGATTCAAAGACTATGGCTCATCTTTTACAATATGATAGTGTTCATGGTAAGTTCCCATATGAAGTAAGTGCAACAGAAAATGCACTTATAGTTAAGGGAAAGGAAATTCCAATATCTAAAGAAAGAGATCCTGCAAATATTCCTTGGGATAAATGGGGGGCTGAATTGGTTTATGAGTGTGTAGGAGTTTTCCGTAAATATGAATTAGCTTCAAAACATCTTGAAAGAGGTGTTAAACGTGTCATTCTATCAGCACCTGACAAAGGAGGAATTAAACCTATTCCTCCTTTTGTTCTAGGAGTAAATGAAGAAAAATTCGATCCAGAAGAGCATAAGGTTATATCAAATGCGAGTTGTACAACTAATTGTTATGCACCAGTAACAAAAATCTTAGATCAAGCGTTTGGCATACAATCAGGTTTTATGACGACTATTCACTCTTATACAACAGATCAGAGTTTGTTAGATCTCCCCCATAGTGATCTTCGTAGAGCACGTTCTGCTGCATTATCAATGATACCAACTTCTACAGGAGCGGCTAAGGCTGTAGGTAAAGTTCTTCCTCATTTAGAAGGAAAATTACAAGCTATGTCTATTAGAGTTCCAACCCCTAATGTTTCCTTGATTGATGCTGTTTTTACACTTAACAAAGAGACATCTGTTGAAGAGGTGAATAATCTATTCAAGAAAGCTGCTGAAGGAGAATTCAAAGGAATACTTGCTGTTTCCGATGAACCTTTGGTTTCAGTTGATTATAATGGTAACAAGTTCTCAGCAACTGTGGATTTATCATTAACTATGTGCTATAAAAATCAAGTGAAAATAATAGCTTGGTACGATAATGAAACTGGTTATTCAAACAGAATGGTAGGACTTACAAAATACATACTAAGAGAAAAATAATTACCTCTCTTCCAAACTTTTTATGAAAGTAACAAAGGCTTTGTACAAACAATCAGAACAGCCTTGAGCATCAGGATCCATAAATAATAGTGTTTCTCTGGTGTTCTCATAAACTTTGTAAGCAATGGGCTTTTTTCTTATTTCAATCCTCTTCTTTTTAGTAGGGCAGAAGATATATCCGTCGTCATCAGCAACAACTGCATTCAAACAAAATGTAGGATTTGCAAAATCATCCAAATCTGCTGCAATGAGTTCTTCCGGATCGTAAAATGAAATCAAGAGAATCATCTCAAATTCGTCGTCTAATACACAGTAAGTAGTGTTTTCAATCTCTCTATGCATGGGGCAAGGTTGCATTCTCCACATTCGAATCTTCCCTTTAAATAGTAGAAGAAACAGCCTATAATAAATCTTTCATAGTCTAACAGGGAAGTGAGGTCCAATTTTAACAATTTTTATTCGCCAAATGAAAATTGTTGAGTTTAATACAACTAGAGAGGGGAATGATTCAAATCGTTTGTTACTATTGCGAAAAAGATTAGAAAAAAAGGAAGGAATAAACTATGATTGTTTATAATCTGCAGTTTTCTCAGAAATTAGTCCAACCATAGTATCATTGAATGTTATAAGAATCACAGGTTCTCCTGTTTGTGGGATATAACCTAGAAATCCCTCTTCAGTTCCATCTCTTACACATATGATGATATTAGGATTTTTTAAAGTATTTTTCATCTGCAAGTTATCTGTGCCTAGTTTTGTATTCAATTCAGTTAATTTGCTTAAAACACCATTTGGATCTTCTTTAAAGAAGAAATGTAATCTTTTTCGATTTGTTGTTGGATCAGCTTCAAGAAGATCAATATCGACCCAATCTAGATTTGGAGTAATGAGTGTTACACTTCTTTTTGATCTATTTATGATTCCCATTAAAGATGAGTTCACTTGTTCTGCACCATAAACAACCCAAGTATCTTCTATAGGACTTGGTTCTATTCCTTTTCCTAAAGACAAAACACTCTTAATTAATTTCATAGATTCTCCGGTAGCATCTAAAGCTCCACTGATTTTGTTTGGTATTGAACTCAAGGTTCCAGACACATTAGCATCTACATTCTCTACTTCACCTTGAGTTCCTTTAATGAATGCTTCCTTGAATCCCATAAGTTTTGTAGTGTATGCTTCCTTCTGTACTTCCACAATCTTAGATTCAGCTTCAGCAGCATTTAATTTTTCTTCGATTGAACCTAAGAACGTATCAAATAGATCTGTTAGAGTCTTTTCCAAATTACCAAGATCAGCATTAACTGCACTATTACCGGTGGTTATCGCTTCTGTTAGAGCATCTTTTGTTCCTTGAACATTTGTTACTAAAGCAGAAGAATTTGAATCAGAATTGGTGATAAAACTATTTATCTGATGAGTGATATTTAATTCGTAATCATTCTTCTCTTTTTCAAACTCTCCTTGAATGTCAGTGACGTTATTTACGAAGTCTGAAGACATTTTATCATATGATTTCTGTAAATCAATCTGAACTCTTGCATATAAGGTATCTAACTCTCTTTGTGAGCTTTGCTGGAATTCCTTAATTGTTGCACTAAGGTTTGATGCAAAGGAATCACTATCTGCTTTTACCCAACCAGGATAACTATTCCCCACTTCCTGTAATTCAGCTTTAGTCTGAGTGATAGCTTCATCTAATTGAGAAGACTTTTCTGGAGACACATTCAGCTCAGCAATAACATCTTCTGTACTCTCCATAAATTGTTGAACTTCTTGCTCAATTAAGTCGTTAATTTCTCCTTCTACTTTAGCAGTTTGCACACTGTAATTCTTAACAGCTTCATCTAGGGCTACGGAAACATCTGTATCAAGAGCCTTCTTTGTTGACTCAAATTCACTTTGTAAAGATTTCATTGTGGTGTCCATAGATGAATTTGTTTTAGTTACAAGTTGAGAATGTTCATCAATGTTTGTCTTCAATGTCTGTTGAAGGTTTGTGGTAACTTCAGCATTGTTTTTCTTCATAAGGTCGAATATCTCTTGTTTAGTTGTTTGAAGTGCATCTAATCCTTCTTTTATTGTGACATGAACTGCAGGTTGTTCACCACTAGATTCTTCTGAATCAGTTGGAGTCAGAAGTTTATCTAAAGAGCCACTAATGGATTTGGTTACCTCCTTAAAGGCTTTAGACTCTGCACCTACTACTTCAGATAATGCTTTTGTGCTTGTATCTTGGAGTTCATTAAACTGTTCTTCATATGTACCATAAGTTTCATTTATTGTAGTCTTCATATCTGTCAAAGAATCATTAAATTGTTTTTTAATCTGATTTCGAGAATTATCGTAGGTTTGATTTGTTGTTTGTATTGTAATTGTTGTAAAACGTGAAAGCTCTTCTAATTTAGAATTCAATTTATCAAATATTTCACTCGATAGGGAAGTCATAGAACTAGAGAAGGTTTGAATCATCTCGCTTACTTTTGTTCCTACACTGTCTTTTACAATCTCAATATCTCGTCTCATACTTCCTATCAAATGAGCCATTTTTGGTCCTTCATCTTTACCAAATACCTTCTGAAGCTGTTTCTCATCCAATCCTTGGAATGCTTCGTTTATTGACTCGATTTTTGTTATACTGGATTTGAGTTGATCATCTAATTCATTCAATCTATCGAGACTTGCTTGATAATTAATCTGAACAATATTTGGAACCTCATCTCTTACATCTCTTCCTCTCTTAGAAAACTCATCTAAGAAGGTTTCAACATCTGTAACGAACTTGTTTTCATTCTCAGTTAAGAGAGTCTTCAGTATTTCATCATTCTCTTTAACGTTACTTTCAATATTAGAGATAACGGAAGTCTTTAACTCATTAATATGATTAACAAACGTTTCTTTAAATTCATCATGTAAAGTAAGGAATTTATCCTGACGATCTTTCAAAGTTTTCTCATAACTGTTTGTAGTTTTATTTAATTTTTCCAGATATGTGTTAGTTGATTCTCTGAAAACAGTCATTATTTCTTCCACGAACTGTTTGATTTTATTGCTAACATTGTCAATAGAGGATGTCAAATTTTCTTCAAAGAGTGTAAAACCATTCTCTAGTCCAGAATTGAGTAATCCTAAGAGACTATCACTATTTTTCTTGAAATCTTTTAGATAAGATGTTAGATCATTGCTTAACTTACCTTTCATCTCTTCTGTTTTGCCTTCAGTTTGTGTAATGAGAGTTCCTAATTTGTCAACAGAATCGACTTTAGTGACATTAAGTAAATCTACAAATCCTTTCTCATTCTCTTTCAGAATATTAACAGCTGTTTCTTTTGATTTGTCAATAGATGTTCTGATTCTGGTAGTTGTAGCCTCTTCAAGTTTCTTCAATTCATCATTGAGAGACACTAATATTTCTTTGACTTTTTCTTGATATTCATCCAATTTTGTCTCATATTCTGAGATGATTTTGTTCACAGTATCAGAAAGTTTCTTTGAAGAATCTCTTGAAACTACAGAAGAATCGGTTGAAAGTTTTTTAGCTGTTTCATCAGTTGTTTTATCAATAATTGATTTTTGTTCTGAAGCAATTGAATTGAACTCTTCAACTTGAACAGCTATACTCTCTTTAATACCCTCTACTTTAATTAAAAGCGCATCCAACTGAGCTTGTGTTCTTTTATCATGCTCTTGTTGCAAAGATCCTAGAGTTTCTTCTATTTTTAATTTGAATGATTCATGATGCTCACCAATTTTATGAATAGTTGAATCAAAGGAAGTCTGAACATTATCTTTTACCCTTTGAGCAGTTTTTGCTATTGCATCGCTATTTGTAGAGGAAATTGCTGAGGTTTCTGTTTTTAACCTGCCAATTATTTCAGAGGTTTCAGCTTTTCCTGATGAAACAACCCCAGCTAGAGATTCTAAGAATTTGGTAGCGGTTGTTGTAATCTCTGTTGCATGACCATCTACATCTTCAGTTATTTGATTGTGAAATGATGATAATTGTGATCTTAAATTGGTCATGGTTTTATTCCAATCAGTCTTTACATCATCACTCAAAGCCTTTAATTCATTTTCAAGGCGGATAGACACATCTTCTGTCAATTTTATCTGGGGGGGAAGAGGTATGAAATAAGGAGTGCCTTCTTTATTCTTAGCTTTTATCTCTTTGATATACCCTTTACCAGCTAAACTGGCTAAAGCTGCGTTGATTGTATCGGCAGATTGTTTGTAATAAGTTTGTATTTGTCCCAAGGTTCTAAAGCCATATTGAACTATTGTTGCATATACTTGAACTTCATCTTTTGATAAACCAAGATTTTTTAATGTTGATTCCATTTTATTCACGATCCTAATTCATTTTTTAAAATTTCGAGAGTTCTTTCTAACTTCTCTATTTTTCCAATCATGTCTTTCTTCATTTTCTCTGCTTGTTCAGCACCTTTAATACGACTCTTAGCTTCGGTTTCGAGGTCTGAAATTGTAGAATCTTGAGTTTCAGAAATCTTACTTTTAGCAATTGATGATAGAGATACAATAGCTGCGGAAGAATCTTTTTGAGCCGAATCAATTTGAGAAATTATCTGCTGAGTAGTTCGATCAATTGAGGTTTTTAGACTTACTACATCCTCTTCAATACTAGCAGTTTTTTCTGTTACTGCCTTATTAGCATCTTTTTGGATACCATCAATCTTTGTTGAAATGTCTTTCAAAATAGTTTCAAAGTGACTGTTTAAATCAGATTGTTCGGTTTTAACGTACTCTTTTATTTCTCCTTTTACTGTATCAGATTGATCAGAGAGGGTCACTAGAATACCATCAACTTCTTTGTTAAACACTGTCTCAAATTTAGACAATTCTGAGTCTTTTACATTATATTGTTCCTTTGTTAAGTTGTCAAATGTACCTAACATTGAATCTTTAGATGTGTTAAAATTAGTAAGTACTACTTCATTAACATCAATCATACCAGTTTCATATTCAGCAAGGACATCTTGGATTTTAGCAATCTCACCTATCAGGTATTTGTCCATAGTATCAGTAACACCCGAAAGCTCGGCTTGTATTCGCTGAACTGCGTTGCCAACTAATTGACCAAGTTCGCTTTTAATTCGGTTAAAACTTTCAAATATAGATTCCATATTCTCAGTAAGTTTGTCGCCATATTCCGAGCGCATATGTTCAATTGATTCTTGCATGATGTTTTCAGCAATGTTGATATTTGTTTCAAGTTGTTTTCTCATATCTTCGGTATTCTTGTGGAAGGATGAGAGATTCGTTGTTTTTATTTGACTAGCGTTCTCTTTTACGTCATCAACCGCTTTTCTAAAAGCATTAACTTGATTATTTGCTAATCTTTCTAAGTCCTTTTCATGAGAACCTAGAGTGGTTGTTAATTTTTGACTAAATGATTTGGAATAATCTTCAAAATTGGTTTTACTTTCTGTTAAAAGAGACACAATGGATTCTTGTAGTTTTGCCAATTCGGTTTTGGTTGAATCTAATTTACTACCAACAAATTCAGTTTGAGTGGCAGTCCATTCGTCAATCAACTTCTTCTCTGTTGAAGCAGTTGAAGTAATAGACTCATCTAGTGAATTTTTGTTTTCGTCTATTAACGCTCGCAATTTTTCATTAAGTCCAATAAACTTATTTTGAACTAAGGTTGCAAGAGTTTGATAGAACTGGTGCAATTCTTGCAAATTATCCAGAGATTCTCTGAAATTGGTTATCTCACCATCTAAACTTCCTATATCTCTTCTCAATTTATCTAAATCTTTTATTATTCGTTCAGACATTTTATTTCACCTAAAATTCTAACTCCTTTTCGATATTTTCAATAGAAATTTCATCTACTTGTTCTGTTTCTTTTTCTTTTGGAGGTTCTACTTCTAGAACTATTTTTTCTTCTCCTTTTTCATATACCATATTGGTAAAGTAATTGTGATGAATGCTATCTTGTTCATACAACTCAATTGCTTTCTTTCTAACTCTGTCAAAATTAGTTTTATCTCCCATATTCATATAGCAGTTTAGACTAGATTTCATGTATCCTCGAACTGCATATTCACTTGTTTCAATAGGGAGAGACATTGCTTGTTTTTCAAATTGATCAGCTGCTCTTGCGTAGGATCTATTAGCTTTTAGTTCTTCTTCTACAGCACTGTAATATTCAGCAGATTTCATATAGAGTTTTGCTGCAAAATAGAAGTTTTTCTCTTCAAACTCTCTTGCAATTTGTTCACAAAATCCACCAGCTTGTTCTAGCTCATTGATTTGTTCAAATTGCATCGCATTAATCAGTGCAAAATCATAAGCTCTTTGGAACATTTTTCTTTGAATACATAAATTAGCTACTTGTTTGATTTTGGATGCTATTGCAAAATCTGCAAGTCTATCTCTTATCTTAACTGTTAGTTCAGCAACCTGAGCGATTATCTTCTCTGTAGGTGCAATGAAGTTGTTCAAATCAGCTAAAATAGAATCTAATGATACCATCAGAGTTGTTAAGGGACTAAATAGTCTCATTCGGAACTTCATTGCTGTTAATAAGGATTCTTGATACAATCGTGCATGTGTTGTACCCATCCATAGAATTCCCTTTGATTCAAGCGACTTCAATGCTTCAATAGGGACATAAGTTGTTAATTGTTCAATAAGAAAGATGTTTTCATTGTACGAAGACATCTCAAGTAATGCTGCTTCCTCTTCATCATTTAATTTAAATAAAGCAGGAATATTTCTCTCTACAAAATCATCAATTCCGTATCCAGTTTCAATAAAACTTGTTCCTAGATTTAAATCGAAAAATGATCTCTGACTATTAGTTACAAGTTCTAAAAGTCCTTTATTTAAGAGTGCAGGAGCTTTTCTTCGCAAAAATATTTCTGTTTCAGAAACAGAAAGAGCCTCTGTCCTTAATATAATAGAATTATTAGTTAAGTTCTTCTCATAGTCAAAATCGTATATAAAGCGCTGATTGAATGCTGAAATTACTACTATATTGTAATCTCTTTCTGCAATTTCCTTGATAATCGATGAAAAGATTGGGTAAAACTCTTGTATATCCATTAATTTGAACAGATGTAGATTGTCAAAAAAGAAATACAATGTTGTATGTGTTTCTTTTAATTTTTGATCGATTTTGTCGAGATTTTCGAAAAATAATTTCACCATAACTTCTGTATAAGACTGTGAATTCTGCTTCTTGATTGTCTCTTTAAGAGCTGGCAAATCATCACCAAGTTTCTTTTTCCCTACTTTTTCAATCATTGATCGCCAGTCTGGGGACAGTTCATCTATTGCGTTTTTCCACTCTCTGAAGAATTCTAAAATTTTAGTTTCTTCGGGTAAAAGAGATATTGTATAACCTATATCTTTTCTTCCTATAAGAGTAGAATATAATTTTGATAGAAGGGAGCTTTTTCCTGTACCTTCATCGCCAACTACTAGGATAGAATGTGTTCTTCCTTCTGTTTTCTTCATTTGTTCAACAACTTTGTTAAACTCGCTAAGAATTTCTCTTAATCCGTAAAAATCATTAGGAGAACATGGTTGGAAAAGATTGTTTTCTTGAGTGCTCATTTATCCTCACATATTTCTATATCTGTAGATATCGTGCTTATCTTATAAAATCTCTGAATGTACAGAGTCTACGCTCAGAGATTCTTTCTAACAAAAACAACTCTGTTATTTTCTATTCTTAAACTATATCTTACTTGTCATTAGAAAAATATAAAAACACCTGTGTTGTATTATGACATACTCAAAAGCAGAGGTGTAAGTATGATAGGTGAACGTTTTGTTAACCCCAGCGAAATTCATAAGCGAACAGCTGGAAGATCCAGATTATTCAAAAGAAGGTATCGCCTTTGCGCAAGAGAGAATAAGAGAGCTTGAAAACGACAATCTACTTTTGCTCGAATTATTAAATAAAAGCATGTTTTTGCTCTTTGACCAATTGAATAGTAAACAGAGAGATATTTTCTTAATAGGGTATAAGTTATTGGAGAAGAAAAATACATCTTTGAACAGACTGTCAGAGTTAATATCTGGTAAGCTGGAGATATCATTTTCTACAACAAAGTGGAATCTAACAAGATTACGTGATATTGGTTTCTTTGAAACTATTGGTTCTAGAGGAAACACAAAAACAACTTTAATTTCAACAGCATTAGGTAAAACTTTCTATTCATTTCTAGCGCAATCAAATAGAAAAAAATTGTAACAACACAAAATAATATATGATAATTAGAAAATCGAAACTTAGAGAGAAACGATTCAAATGAGTGATGCTTTCCAATATTACAAGAAATCAGGAGAAATCTTAGCTAAAACCTTTGAATACGTAAAATCAACTGTTAAACCAGGGGTATCTTTACTAGATATAGCTGAGAAAGCTGAAAACTTCATCAGAGAACATTTAGCAGAACCAGCTTTCCCTGTAAATATTTCTATCAATGAGATTGCAGCTCATTATTCCCCTATCATTAATGATGACAGTACAATTCCTGAAGATTCAATTGTAAAAGTAGATGCGGGTGTTTCTGTAAATGGTTTTTTAGCTGATGCTGCAAGAACTTTTGTTTTTAACGAAAAATGGCAACATATGAAAGATGTAGCAAGAAATGCGTTAGATGAAGCAATATCAATTGTAAAGCCAGGTGAAAGTGTTTTTCGAATAGGTGAAATCGTTCAAAACTATGTAGAATCTGAAGGCTTTAAACCAATTGTTAATCTCAGCGGTCATTCAATGTCTCAATATTCCCTTCATGATGGAGTTTCAATACCAAACTATCGTGTATCGAAGACAATTAGAGACAGTTCTCATCGTTTTGAAGTCGGAACAGCTTACGCTATAGAACCATTTGTAACTACTGGTATTGGTAGAGTAACTGATAGTAAAGATGAAACTATTTTTAGACAATTTCGAAAATCAAAGAGTAATAATATGAATGCAGAGATTAACGAAATCTATCAATTCATAGATGAGAATTTTCACCGTTTACCTTTCAGTTGGAGATGGGTATATAATGCTGGTTTCTCAATCGAGAATATTGAAAAAGCAAATAAAAGATTTCACAATGACCACGTTATTCATGGATATCCTGTTTTGATTGAAGCAACAAAAAGTCCTGTCACCCAAGCTGAAGAAACAGTTTTTGTAGATAAGAAAAAAGTGTATATTATAACAAAGAATAAGTAAAGAAAGAAGAAGATTCGTCAGATAATTAAATCTTCAAGATCTCTTGGATAAGGAGTTATATGTTCTGAACCATCTTCGGTAATTATTATCGTATCGGAATGTCTGAAACCTCCGAATTTGTATTCATAAATTCCAGGTTCGCATGTGAATACCATTCCAGGTTTGATAATTTCTTCAATTCCTATGTCTAAAAATGGTGCTTCATGTCCTTCTAAACCAATTGCATGTCCTGTATGGTGTTGTACTAGATGCCAGAATCCTTCATCTTTGAGCACTTTTCTTGCTGCTTTGTCAACTTCACTGCAAGGGATGTTAGGTCGAAAGGCTTCTAGTGCTGCATCTTGAGATTTCTTCATAACATCAAAGTATCTTCTCTGTTTTTCACTGGGAGGACCAATAAACATTGTTCTTTCTAATTCTGAGTGATAACCAGAGATATCAGCTGATGCACCAGTCACTAACACATCTCCCTTTTTGAAAATAGTTTTTTGTAGAACAGAATGTGGAATAGCTGACCATTCTCCAATTTGTCCTCTATATCCAGCTCTAGCAGGGAGTAAACCTCTTGGGATTATACCTTTTAAATCTTCGAAGAGTTTGTTTGAAGCTTCAATGTTTGCTTGAAGAGAAACTTCTACTTCATTTTTACCCTCAGCAGTGTATTCTTGTAATAATTTATGTGCAAGATCGCCATATTTAGCTGATATCCTTATTAGATTAAGTTCTTCTTCATCCTTGACTTTTCTAATGTTTCTTATCAAGAATGGATGGAGTTCAGTTTTTGTTTTATTATCAAGTAAATCTGTTAGTTTAGGTCCCTCATATCCCCAATAACTAGAAAATGATGGAGATTCCATACCTATTTTCTTATCTGTTAACTTGTGTTCAACCAGTTTATCTACGAAGATATTAGCAGGATGTTTTTCATCAGGGTACTCAAAATAAATTTCTCTTCCCACCCATGGTATTTTTTCAATTAGATGCTCTTGTTCTAACCTTGGGACATAAAACCAAGGGTCTTCTGAAACTGGGAGAACTAAAGCAACGGGTCGTTCAGTTGCTATAAAATGATAGCCAGTTAGATAATATATTGATAAAGGACTAAAGAAGACAAAAGATCCTATATCATTTTTGCTCATAATTTCTCTTAATTTGTCAATTCTACTAAGATGATTTTCTTTTGATATTTCGTATTTGTTCATTTTACCACTTCTATGAAAAACCAATTATTGTGCTCGTTGGTAATTTCTTTCTTAATTCTATTAAATCAGGTTTGTATAAAAAGAATGAATGTAGTTTATATTCTTTTTCAGTAAAATCCTGCCAATTCTCTTCTAATTTGGTTAATGCACGTAGAACTAGATACTGATCGATTAATTCTCCAGAGATTACATAAGTTCCTGCACCTAGATCTCTTCTTCTGATTATGAGAATCGGAAGATATACACTCTTGTGTTTATCAGGGGGACATAAGTCTTTCAATAACTGTACTTCTTTCTTATCAATGTAAATTTGATCGTTCTCTTTTGTAAAATATAGATTATAACCTTTGAGCGCCATTTCTAGACTCACACGCTTCTTAGGTAGATGCATGTTGATGGAATCTATTTCATGTTTGAGGAATTTAATTAGTTTACTATCCTCATATCCCAATAAATTCACCTTTAGAATTCAACATATTTTTTGGGGAAAAACATTTTATCAACTTTATAGAAAACCAGAAATGATCCTGATATCATAGGTATAAAAAGAGTAAAGACACTTACTCCGATGAAGATGAACGCAGCTCCCATTAGTTTGAGAAACAATATGTCTTTTTCATTCAGCGCACCAAATGCGAATATTGCCCCAATAGTTATTAGCACATTAACCAGTAAATCGATAAACAAAACATAACTAAACCATGCTATTATCTTTGATTTCTTTTGGTTATATCTTCTGATTATCTTACCAATCACATAGCCTACCATTATTGCAAAAGGTATTCCTAATATTATACTTATAGCGTTTATTGAAATATATTGATTCAAATCAGCAGGTAAAGGATAAGCATCAACGTTTGGATTGTCTATTCTTACTGAAATTACAGATACTAATAGATTCAAGAAATAGTGTACAATAGCAATCACAATTGCATATAATGAGATCATCAATAATTTCCTTGTAAAAGTGGGTTCTTGGAATTCAAAGTCCTTAACAACAATTTCTTTCTTCTCAATTTTTTGTTGAGTAACATCAATATCAGGAAGTTTAGGAAGAGATTTCTCCTCAACGATTTCTTCTTGTTCACTTGGAATTGGAATACTTTCAGTTGAAGGTATAGGAGAAACTTCTGGTGGAGAATCCTTTTTAGGTTCATCCTTCTCCTCTTCAAAAACATTGTTGCAAAAAACACATCTAGTAGAACCTTTGATATTAAGGTTCCCACACTCTGAACAGCGAATAAATTCTTCACTCATCAATAAATAATTGTAAACTTAGAAATAAAAAAGTATCTGAAGGATTCGTATTCATACATTAGCGCGATTCTTCTTTGATTCATCAATAAGCTTCTTGAATAACTTTTCTTGTTTAGAAGGTATTTTTGATATTTCTTTTAGCTTCTGAAGAAGTTTTTCCTCCTCTTCATTCAATTTATCTGGAATGCCATAATGAACAAGAATGAGAAAATCACCAAAATTCATTCCATATTGCGTTTTTCGTTGGATTCCTTTTCTTTGTAATCGAAGAATTTGTCCTTCTTTTGTTTTCTTAGGTATTTTGAATTTTTCAGCCCCGTAAGGTGTTGGTATGGTGATTTCACCTCCAAGAACAGCTACTGCAAAAGGTATTTCTAGTTCAACAATTATATTATCTCCTTGTCTCTTATAGAACTCGTGACTTTCTACTATCAATCTAACATAAAGATCGCCTCTATTTCCCCCTAATCTCCCTTCTTCTCCTTTCTCCCTAATTCTTAATCTGAAACCAGAATCTACACCAGGGGGAATTTCTAACTTGATTTTTTCGTTTTCATTAGATCTGCCTGAACCATTACAAGTTTTACAAGGTTTATCAATTATCTCACCTTTACCTCTACATTTGCTACAGGCTTGTTGAGAGACATATCTTGTAAAACCCATTTGTCTTTGTACAGTTTCGACACCGGAACCTTGACAATTAGTACAACTCTTAGGAGAAGTACCTTTTTGAGCTCCTCTTCCATTACAATCGGAACATTCTTTCTTAATTGGAACTTCAACAACTTTCTTTGTTCCATAGATTGCATCGTAAAAAGAAATCTCATAATTCATTAGCAAGTCAGATCCTTTCTGTGGTCCTGAAGGACTTCGAGAACGACCTCTTCCACTAAAAAATTGACTGAATATATCATCACCAGAGAAATCATCTCTGAATAGCGAAGAAAATAGATCTGAAAATGAAGAAAAATCTCCCATGTTTACAGAGGAGAAATCAGATTGAACTCCAGAAAAACCAAATCGATCATAAGAAGAACGTTTTTCAGAATTAGACAAAATATCGTAAGCCTCTGTTGCTTCTTTGAATTTTTCAGCTGCTTCAGGATTTTCAGGGTTCCTATCAGGATGATATTCCATAGCTTTCTTTCTGAAAGCTTTCTTTATTTCAGTTTCAGTTGCATCTTTTGATACACCAAGAACTTCATAGTAATCTCTTTTATTCGACATTTTGTATCCTCAACGTAATGGAGATATAATATAGAAAAATGTCAAGTAATAAAAATATTATCGGTTGACGAGAAAAGACAAATAAAAAGAAAAGAAGAACATTTAGTCTTCATCAGCTGGTTCATAATCAACATCTATAACTTGTTCTTCGTCTATATCTGTTTGTTTTGGACCTTGAGGAGCTCCAGGACCATAAGCACCTACATCTTGTTGAGGACCAGCTTCACCAGGAGCTTGTCCTGTTTCTGCATAAATTCTCTGAGAAATTTGCATCATTTCTTGCATTAATTCTTCTGTTTTTGCTTTAATCTTCTCAGTATCCTCATTTTCCTCATTTTCTATTTCTTTCTTGAGTGCTTTCATTTTATCTTCTAGAGCTTTCTTCTCAGAATCAGATAGTTTCTCACCTAAATCTTTGATGGTCTTCTCTGTAGAGTAAATAGCTTGTTCAGCTGTATTACGTGCATCGATTTGCTCTTTGCGTTTAGCATCCTCTTCTTTATACTGCTCAGCATCAGCTTTCATTTTATCAATATCTTCATCAGATAGATGAGAAGATTGAATAACAATACTTTGTTCTTTACCAGTACCAAGATCTTTAGCTGAAACTTGTAAAATTCCGTTTGCATCAATATCAAATGATACTTCGATTTGTGGGATACCACGAGGTGCGGCAGGAATACCAACTAGCTGAAAACGGCCTAGAGTGATATTATCAGCAGCCATTGTACGTTCTCCTTGCAGAACATGTACTTCAACTGAGGTTTGCATATCTGCAGCTGTTGTAAAAACATTCTTTTTTGTAACTGGAATAGTAGTATTTCTTTCAATAAGAGGGGTCATGACATTTCCAAGTGTTTCAACACCTAGAGATAATGGTGTAACATCTAGAAGCAAGATATCCTTTACTTCTCCTGCTAGAACTGCAGCTTGAACAGCTGCACCCAAGGCAACCACTTCTTCAGGAGCAACACCTTTGTGAGGTTCTTTTCCGAATAAATCTTTAGCCATGTCTCTAATCATAGGCATACGAGTCGCTCCACCAACAAGAATTACTTGATCGAGATCTGCTGCTTTGATATTTGCATCTTTCATTGCTTGTCTAGAAGGACCTGCACATTTTTCAACCAAATCTTTAGTTAAATCTTCAAATTTAGCTCTGGACAGTTCTAAATCAAGATGTTTTGGACCTGTAGCATCAGCTGTAATGTATGGTAAACTGATATTTGCTTTAACTTTGGAAGTAAGTTCTATTTTAGCGTCTTCAGCGGCTTCCTTAAGCCTTTGAACAACTTTTGCATCCTTGGATAAATCAATACCTTCTTTTTTCTTGAATTCACCAACAATCCAATCTATAATTCTCTGATCCCAGTCATCTCCTCCAAGAAGATTGTTACCGCTAGTTGCAATAACACGGAATAAGCCTTCTTCAAGTTCTAATATAGAAACATCAAAGGTTCCACCACCAAGATCAAAAACTAAAACTCGTTCAGCTTTTTCTTTATCCAAACCATAGGCTAGAGCGCTTGCAGTGGGTTCATTGACGATTCTCAAAACCTCTAGACCTGCGATTTCTCCAGCATCTTTTGTTGCTTGTCTCTGTGAATCACTGAAGTAGGCAGGAACTGTGATTACAGCTTTCTTGATTTTCTGTCCAAGGTAGGATTCTGCATCTTCTTTCATCTTTGATAATATCATAGCAGAAAGCTCTTCAGGACGGTAATCATTACCATCAATTGTAAACTTGAAATCTGTACCCATTTTTCGCTTAACACTGCGAATTGTTCTGTCAGGAATAGCAATTGCTTGTCTTTTAGCTTGTTGCCCAACAGTTCGAGTGCCATCTTCATTAAATGAAATAACACTAGGAGTTAAACGGCCTCCTTCAATGTTAGGAATAATCTCTGGTTTACCAGCAACCATGTATGCAATACCAGAATTAGTAGTTCCTAAATCGATACCTACTACAAGTTCTTTCTTTTTATTTTTACTCATAAAATCACCTAGTAAAGTACGCTTTTCTTTGTACATTTATTGTATAGCTTTGAGCTATTTGTGTATATGTTAGATGTCATTTAATGATATATAAACTTTTGTATTAATGGAAAAATTATTGAGCGTAAAAAAAGAGAAAAAAAACTCAATTTAAAGAGGTTCGTTTAGAATGAATTCTTGCCTTATTTCTCTTTTTCTTGGGTTTCTGATAATACGGGGATTTAGCTAAAAGAACCGCCCTTGCTATTGGTTTGAATATCACGATAATGAACCGTCTAAAACTTACTTTTCTTCTAAACTTTTTAATAAAATCCTTAAAAGTAAATCTTTGAAACTGTAACAATGCCTGAGCTTCTTCAGTGTCCATCCAATCGCAATGGTAATAGTCATCCAATGTTTTTGCTTTCTTAAAAGCTTCATCTGGTAACATTCCTACACCCACAGCTTCAAGAATTAAGGAAACAAAATCTCTTTGATATAGTTGATTCCCTTCTCCACCACCTATGAAAAGAGTTTTACCAATTGTATCAGCTGACAAAGCATTTACACAAGCTAAAGCAACATCTCTTGAATCAGCAATTTCGATCCTCTGATCAAGAGGTATGTCATACAGTATATTGGGTATTGTCCAACCTAGCTCATAAGGAGTTATTGCAGCAAAACGTAATATCGTCCAGGGTATGCTTGTTTTTCGGAGGTATTTTTCTACCTTTATTTTATGATGAGCGTAATTATCATAATCCAATGGTTCAAGAGGATCATTCACCCTTGTTGGAGGTTGATTATCCATCCTATTTCCATGAACGGCTATAGATGAAGCATAGACAAATTTTGGAGGTTTCTTCATCATCGCAGCAGCTCTAATTAAACTTATAGAACCTTTAACATTAACATCGTGTGCTAACTTAGGTATTTCATATGCTAAGGGAGGAATAATTGCTGCAAGATGAATGATAAACTCTACATCTTGAACTATTTTTCTGATTAAGTCAGAATCTCTAATATCCCCCCAAACAACTTCGAATTTTCCTCTTCTAAGCAACTTATTTTGTATTCGGACATTCTTAGGATTTTTTAGATCAAAACAGCGGATATCATACCCTCTTTCTAACAGAATTGTAACAGCATTCTGACCTACATTACCAAACGCCCCAGTAATTAAGACCTTCATGAGTTACTAGACACTTCAACACTTATGAGAAATACAGTGCAACCTTAATTCCACGAAATTGGAAATGTAATTGCAGAATTCGAAAAATCAAAAATAGTGTTTCATTCAACAGTTTATAAAGGGAACAAAAGTGTGCTTATTTGTTTCACACTTAAATACACTGTGCCTTCTATTGCACATAATTTTATATATTAGTTTTTTTTAATTTAATGTACTATGTCGCTACCTGGTTTCAAAGAAGCAGCAAGTAGATTAAACTTCTGTATCATAAGACCTTTGTTGCAGATTCTATACGGCCTAATCATTGGATTAGTGATGATTTTGTTCAACTTCATCATTGGTATTACCTTTTTCATCAACTGTCTCACAGTATTGATAATGGGTAAGAGATTCAAAATCCATTATGATTTCGTATTAAGAATTGCTAAATGGATAGGACATCTATACATGTACTTCCTAGCAGCAACAGACGATGTGCCCGATCTATTTCCAAAGGCATAATCTAACATATTTTTTTTTCTTTTTCTTTTTCTTTTTCTTAATACTTTTCAATGCATTTCACTACAGAAAATGTTTAAAAAAGAGCAAAAGCATATCCATAAAACCTATATATGCGAGTTTGATGTTTAGATGTCAGAAGAAGAGTATATTGAAACGCCATACCTTTCAGAAGAAATTCAGTTAACTAAGGTTACACCCCTTAGAGTAATTTGGGCTATGTTTAAACTTACTTCATGGCAAAATTTTGCACATCACCCAACATGCAGTGTTTACAAGAATCATTACTTCAGTATAGGAAGAATCAAGCTATGTGTAGGTTGCACAAGTTTCTATTCTATGATTGGTGCAGCATTAATAGTATTTTTCGCAGCTAATGAATTCTTTGAAAATAATCCAATTATTCTCCCAATTGTTTATCTTTACGGAATTGGTGGCTTAGCTTTGCACATATTTTTTAGACCAAAAAATAAATGGTTGAAGGCTTTTTTCAGAGCATCTTTCGGTTTAGGAATTGGTGCCTATATAACAATAATCATCTTAGGACCTACTTGGTGGTTGAGACTCATATTAATAGGTTTTATTCCATTTGAATTAGCGTTATTTTTTATTATAAGGGGTCCAAGAGCAAATCTTGAACTCTGCGAAACATGTGCTCTCCATACAGCTGACCCACCTTGTGATCCTATGAAGAACACAGAACTTAAATCTAAGAAACTTAATGCAATGATAGACAAACAAATAGAAGGATTGCAGAGGTATAAACAAACTAAGAAGGAATTTGAACAACAAGAAGAAGAAGAATCTTCTGCTCTCGAAGAGAAGGATTAGAGCAACAATTCTCCTTTTACAACTAATTTTGTCTTACCTACTATCTCTACTCTTTCAGTTTCAAGTAATCTTACTGTCAATTCTCCACCTCTTGCTGAAACTTGACGTGCTTTCATTGCGTTCTTATGTAGCTTTTTAGACCAATAAGGAGTGAGAATAGTATGAGCTGAACCAGTTACTGGGTCTTCATCTATACCAACCCATGGTGCAAAGAAGCGAGAAACAAAATCAACATCACCTGTCCCCTTAGCAGTTACCATGACTCCCCTTATTTCTCTATCGAGTGAGAGTTTTGTTAATCTAGAAAAGTCGGGTTTGAGGTATTTAACTTCTAACTCAGTTTCTAACTCAATAAGAATGTCCGTAACTCCTTCAGCATAAGCAGCATTCACATATTGATTGATACCTAAAGCTGATAATAGTTCATCTTGAACCTGAATTTGTTCCGGTTCGTTTTTTGGAAAATTGAGAGCTACACCACCATTGATCTTTTTAGCAGATAATCTACCACTCAATGTATCAAAAAACACTTCATCGGACTCTATTCCTATTTCATAGAAGAGGACAGCAGCAGTAGCAAGAGTGGCATGACCACACAAATTAACCTCAACTTGAGGAGTAAACCATCTGAGAGGAAAAACATTTTCTTTAACCATTGTAGATTTATCTTGCACTCTCACAAATGCCGTCTCTGACAGATTCATTTCTGCAGCTATTTTTTGAAGTGTAGAATCATCGTAATCTTTACTTAGAATACAAACTGCTGCAGGATTGCCTTTGAATGCTTCGTTAGTAAAAGCATCTACTTGATATAGTGGAATGGCTTCATTTTTTGAGTTCATTGTAACACATTTCCAAAACTATGATGAATAGCATTGCGTCTAAACTGTTTTAAGAATTACACTATCGATATAGAAAAGTTTCTCTAAATTTTTAAAACTGTGATTCAAAAAAATTTATGAAGCTTATTACTAATCTTCTTTTATGAAACGAAAAGCAATTATTGTTTCAACAGTCTTTCTATTTTCCATTTTGATGCTACAAATGAGCTCAATGATGATTTTAACATCAGTAGCACAAGAGGATAAAGGTGTTGAGATTATCCCTGAGATAGTTTTTCAACCAGAGCAACCTTTTGTTGATTCTGAACGCACCTTTGTTTTACATTTCAAAACTCAAACAGATTTCAACAACTATATTGGGAATAATGACCCCATCCTAGTTTTTGGAAACCTAAAAATGGTTGTAGAAAAAGATATGTTAAGCAAAAAATCTAACTATCAAATAGTTAAAGGCGTAGATCGAGTTTTCGATTTAACAAATTCTAAAATCCAATTAGCTGGCTCTTTGATAGATGCAGATGATGAAGCAGGACTAGATACTGTTACATCTAGAGACTTAATCAACCTTAAACCTCTATGGGACATAGGTTACAAAGGCGCTTCAACAGTAATATATGATATTGATTCAGGTATTAGACAAGACCATGTAGACTTTGCTAGTAGAATTGATATTGCAAATAGTATATCATATCTAAAAGAAATCTATGGATACAGTGGTAATGACGACTCTATCGAGGATTCTGGTGGTCATGGGACTCACACAGCAGGTATAGCTGCAGGTGCGGGAATTGGAAATGCCAATTATATCGGTATGGCTCCAGAAGCAGGTATTTTAGTCGCAAGAGTAGCTGGAGCGGAACCTGAAATCTATACTTTAGGTGCTCTAGCCGCAATGGATTATGGACCCACTATTGGTATTGATGTCGCCAACCTCTCTTGGGGTGGTGGTGATAGCGAAGGTATGAGCGCTACCGAAATAGCTGTAGAAGAGCTAATCAGTAAAGGCGTTGTTGTAGCTTGTTCAGCTGGTAATGAAGGTAGTGATGGCTTTTTCTCTGTTGGTGCTCCCAGTACTGCACCAAACGCCATAAGTGTTGCTGGAACTGATGAAATGGGCAATCCATACGGTGCTAGTTCGAAAGGTCCTGCTGCAGAAGGTTACATCAAACCCGATATAGCTGCACCAGGTAAAGATATATGGAGTTGTTCGTATTCAGGTTCTACAGCTTATGTAAGATACAGTGGTACCTCTATGTCAGCCCCCCATATTGCTGGTGGTGTAGCAGTGCTTATTGATGCACTCAAAGATCAAGGAATCGCATATGATCCTGGTCTAATAAAAGCAGCAATTATGGCGTCAGCTGATCCAGGTCTTAATTCATTTTTGAGTTACGGAGCAGGTATACCAGACTTTTATGATGCCTATCAAAAAATATTAGCAGCTCCAACCAATGGAACTGGTTTTTCATCTATCCTCTGGGCTATCCCTGAGTTCCCAATATCTGTATACAAAGAATTACCACAAGGATTCCATGCAGAATTATTCGTAGAATCAGTCTCATCTACTCCTTGGAATGACTTACCTCCAGTAGTTACAGGAAACGTAAGTACTATAATTAACTTGAATACTACTGCTTGGACAGGCCCATGGACAAAGAATTACTATCTAGCAGTTGATGTCCCTGACGATGCAGCTTTAGGTGTTTATGACGGTTATATAACCTTTGAAACAGCTGGTGGTGTAACTGCACAAACATACCTTAAATTCACAGTCTTTGAAGGTAAAGGTAAAATCCTTTATGCAAAAATGTTCACTTCTTGGGGTATTGATAATCTCCTAGGTCAATTCAGTAAAGCAATAGTGGATCTAATAGATGATGGGTATGCTATCAACGAATACAAATGGTGGAACATCACTGGAGAAGAAAATGTGATTACTGAAGAGTTGCTGAGTGAATATGATGCAATTTGGTTAGCTGATCCTTTCGACAGAGATTTTGACGTTAATCTAGATCTTGTAGGTTATACAGAGATTACGGATAGCGAGATTTCGGTAATACAAAACTTCGTTTCGAATGGCGGAGGTCTTTTTATTGAATTCTTAGGTCTCTCAACAGAAGCTGTAGGAGGTAAAACTATATTATCTGGTAATAATATCACTAGGTTGAATGAGTTGATCTCGCCTTTTGACATCTCAGCTGAAGATTATCCTTTTGTTTTCAGCAGTGCTCAGAAAGCTCAAGTCGCTAAAGTTCATGCTTTAACTGATGGTGTAGAATATATTGACCACTATGGTACAGATTTATACGTAGGTGCCAATGCAGAAATTCTAGTTAAATATAATGGAAAATGAATGACAGCTATACATGAAAACACAAATGGTGGAAGAGTAGTTGTCGTATCTACAAACTTCTTTATGGATAGTTCTGGCTATCAGAATCAGTATAATACAGGTACAGCTAATGACGTGTTTACTCAGAACCTATTTAAGTGGTTAGTTGCTAAAGAGAAGATAACAGGTGAATATGTAAAAGATGCTACTGGAGCAGATTTCACAATAGAATCACTCGAACCCTCAGCGATATTAACAGCTGAACTTACAATTGGTACATCCACCAGTTCTGTCTCTCTAACTGACCTAGGATTAGGCGCTTATAGTTATCGTCTGGACTTCATTGCAGAAAATTACTATACACTCAGAGTATTCAGTGCTGATGACAAGTATGTTGGTGGAATACTATACGACGTAACTCCTCCTGAAGTGGTTTCAACTAATTGGGTTAACAACACTGTTCCAGGAGCTCGAATAGATTTCGTTATACAGGATACAACCTCAAATATTGTGAATTTTTATGCGAAAGCTAATGACGACAATACATATAGTATGACAGGTTCTGGAAAAATAAGGTCATTTAGTGTATTCACAAGCTCTTTAATTGCCGATGCAACTAATACGCTTGAAGTCTATGCAACTGATGAAAACGGAAACGTTCTTCTGACAACGTTCATTATACCATTAGGTGGTGAAGAATCAACTACTCCAACTGATGATGGTGTTCTACCAGTTATCGGAGTTCTCATTGGTTTAATGTCTGCTGCAGTTGCTGTTATAACTCTTAGAAGAAGAAGAAGATAATTTTCTTCTCTTTTCTTTTATTTTTTTACTCTTCCAGCAAAGTTTATGTAAGACTTTATTTTCTAATTTTAATATGAATAAGAAAAATATTAATTTTCTTAGTTTAATAATTGTTGCTGTTTTCTTAATGCAAGCATCTTCTTTTATTCAATCTGAAGTCACAAGTGATGATGCAAAAATCTCTATAACAATCGATTCTTTAGTAGAGAACACAATAAGAAAAATGGTTTTACATTTCGATACTCAAGAAGACTATAACAATTATTTAGAAACTAATCAAGTTAAATTAGAGTTCCCCAATTTGAAAATGGTTTTAATAGAAGGGAAGTTTGAAAAAGAATCCATTCTAGAACAATATCCTTCTGTTTCCTCTGTTCATGATATTACCAATTCGAGGATGTATCGTATTGAACCACCAGAAATTACTGAATATACTATGTCTTCTCAAGATGTAAAGAAGACTGTTACAACCAAGGATTTACTCAATGTTCAACCTCTTTGGGATTTAGGATACAAAGGTGATAACATAATTTTCTACGATGTTGATACTGGATTAAATACTTTCCATTTAGATTTTCAAGGTAGAATTATGAATGAAAGTAAATCATTCGTGAATACCCTTTATGGTTGGAATGTTAATGATAGCTCTATTCTAGACGCTGATGGCCACGGTACTCATACAACTGGAATTGGAGCTGGTGCAGGGATAGCAAATCCACTCTATATTGGAATGGCTCCAGAAGCTGAAATACTCATAGGTAGAATCAGCCAAGGTGGTAGTGCTCCCCTTGAGCCTTTTCTTGCAGCTTATGATTATGGTATCTCTTTGGGTGTTGATGTGATCAGTCTTTCTTGGGGAGGAGGAGATACTGAAGGAATGGATTTACATGAACTCGCTGCCGAAGAAACTATTCAAAATGGCATAGTATTTGTTACTTCAGCTGGTAATGAAGGTGGTGCTGGTTTTCATACAGTCGGGCGTCCAGGAACATCTCCAAATTCAATATGTGTTGCAGGTACAACAGATACAGGTAGACTTTATGGTGCAAGTTCAAAAGGTCCTTCTGCTGATGGGTATGCGAAACCGGATGTTGCAGCCCCAGGACAAGACATTACAAGTTGCGGAATCGCTAACTACGATGCATACGTTACTTACAGTGGCACATCAATGGCTTGTCCCCATATAGCAGGAATTACAACAGTTTTAATCCAAGCTTTACAAGATTTAGGTATTCCATACGATCCTCATATGATTAAAGCTGCATTGATGGCAGCATCAGATCCTGGTATTTATACTAATTTGGTTTATGGTGCAGGAATTCCAGATTTAGAATTAGCTCTAGATTTAATTCAAACTGCTCCAACCAATGGTTCTGGTTTTCCAGCTCTTTTGTGGGTAATACCCTCGTTTCCACCCAAACAAATCAACCTTTTACCTCAGGGTTTCCATGCTGATATGTTCTTACAATCAGTTTCATCAACACCTTACAATGATTTGCCACCTATACTTACTGGAAATATTAGTTCCCTTGTGACATTGAACACCACCGCTTGGACAGGACCTGGTTCGAAAAACTATTACATCTCTTTCAATATTCCAGATGATGCACTACTTGGGTTTTATGATGGATATGTAACTTTCGAAACAGCAGGAGGAGTATCGGCTTCAACCTATATCAGTACAACAGTGATAGAAGGAACCGGGAAAATCTTATACACAAAACTGTTCTCAGGAATGAATGAAAATAACCTTTTGGGGACATATAAAAACCCTATAGTTGACCTATTGTCTCAAGGAATTGCAGTTAATGAATACAAAAGGTGGAATATAACTGGCGAAGTAAATATCATATCTGATGAGTTGTTACAAGACTATCAAACAGTTTGGATAGCTGATCCTTGGGACTACGATTATGTAGATTGGCATGATGTTGATACTAGATTTACTTATCATGTTAGCCCCTATTACTATGATGAAATAACTCGGATTCAGAATTTCGTTACGAATGGAGGAAGTCTTCTAGTAAATGTTGAAGGTTCTCACATTGAAACTTATTCAGGGTATCCACCACTTCTAATAGGTTATAACACGACTTTAGTTAATGAATTATTACTGCCATTCGAGATATCAATTGATAATAATCCCTTTGAGGTGTCCTATCCTGAAAGAGCTCAAGTTACTAAACCTCATTTAATTGCTGATGGTGTCTCTTATATCGATCATGTAGGTACATATTTGACTACTTCTGGTAATTCTGAAGTGATTGTAAAGCATGATGGTAAAGGGATTTGTGCGGTGAGAGAAGAAGCAAATGGAGGTCGAGTAGTTGTTGTTACAAATAATGTTTTCATGGACACAATAGGGTATAAAGATCAATATTCTTTGAACACACAAAATCAAATTTTTACCAAAAATATGTTCAAATGGTTAGCATCAAAGGAGAAGATTATTGGAAATTTTGTAGAAGATTTAACAGGAGCAGATTTTAGTATCCATTCACTCAACCCTGCAGCTGTTCTTTCAGCAAGTCTAAGTATTGGCACCTCAACAGACCCCATATCTCTTGTTGACGATGGAGGAGGAATGTATAGTTATCGTTTGGATTTTACTATTGAAGAGATTTATACTTTCAGAGTGACAAGTTCTGATGATAAATACATTGGAGTAATTCTCTATGATTCTTCAACCCCAACAGTTGACACAGGAGAATGGACAAATAACACTGTACCAGGTACAGCAAGATTGGATTTCGAGGTATCAGATGCAACTACAGATATAGTTGCGATTACTGTAAGCATAAATGGTCACTCTGTAAGCACTACGGGGTCTGGTAAAATACGAAATTTCGTGCTATTTACAAGTAGTCTAGAGGAAGGAAATAATCTTTTAGAAATCTATGCTAGAGATTTTGCAGGAAATGTTCTTGACATTTCTTACATAATTCCAACTGTTGAAGTAACATCTTCTCAAACCACTCCTGAATCAACTGGTGAAGGATTCGACTCAACAATGATACTTTTGATCAGTGCATTTGGAATAGCATCATTACTTGTTTTTAGAAGAAGAAAGTAAAATTTCTTCTTTTCTTTATTCTTTTATCAGAAGATTTTTAACAATCTTGAATTTTGTTTCTATGATACTCACAGATGTTTATGGAAATCCAAGGTAGATAAGATGGGAATTGCTAAAGGAACTGGTTTAATAGTAAGTGTTATTTCAGGTATTACAGCTGTAAGTTTCATTCTAACAATTCTATTTTGGATTCTTTACAATATTATCTGGCAATTCATTATTCTAGGTTTGGTAGTTATTGCCTATATCTTCCTTATCTGGTCCTTTCGAGACCCTCAACGAGAAATCACAAGAAATTCACAACACATACTATCTCCAGCTGACGGAAGAATAGTAGAACTTGAAGAAAGGGAAAAAGGGATTTACAATGTCATTCGAATGTCTCCTTTCGATGTACATATGACTAGAAGTCCAATTACTGGTGAGATAAAGAAGATAGAATTCAAGAAAGGCGCACATTGGCCTGCTTATTTTCCAGAGTATGCAAGGAAAAACCAGAGAAACAGGATTGAAATTGTCAATAGTGAAGAAAATTTAACAGCAATTGTAACTCAAGTTTCGGGTATTTTTGCTCGAAGAACTGTAGCTTACGTTAAAGAAGGAGATAAAGTAAATCAAGGAGAGGTTATAGGAACAATTAGATTCGGTTCAATTACAAGTATTGAAATCATTTGCGACAAAAAGTATAAATTGAAGTACAAGGTATCCGAAGTAGTAAGGGCAGGTTTATCTGTTCTAGCTGAATGTTACAACGATAGTGATTAGATGGAATGGCAAGATATATCTTTTCTTCAAAAGAAATGGATTAAAATTACTGCTTTGATTTTAGCAAATTTAATGACTTTTGGAAGTATTGCTTTGTCAGTTACAGGTATAGTCTTTACTTTTATTGAACCTGTAAGTTTTAAGTTTTGGTTTGCAAAAATCATGGCAGTCTGTGCAATTTTCGATTTCACAGATGGAAAACTAGCCCGTATTGCAGGAAGCAGAAAACTAGCTGTTGATATAGATACAATTGTTGATTCTGTTTCTTTTGGTATCTTTCCAGCGATATATTTAGGATATATGGTTTCAAAATGGGAATTAGAGATTTGGAATATTGTTCTAGGTGTATTAACAGGTTTGATTTATCTAGCAGCTGTTTGGTATCGTTTGTTCAGGTTCATAAAAAGAGATCCTATGTATACCCCTTATTTTACTGGCTTACCAAGTCCATTTGCAGGTATGGTAGTAGCTTGTTTGGCAGTCTTTCCTTATACTCATCCATGGGTCACAATGGTTTCAACTATTATTATATCGGGGTTTATGATTTCAAAAATACCTTTCCCATCTTTCAAAGGAGTTCCTACACTTTTTGATTGGTTTTGGATTATTACAACAGCAATATCAGTGTTTTTGTTCGCAATTTTCCCATTTTTTCCTACTAACCTGATGATTTATCCTGCTTACGTGATTGCAGCTTTGATGGTAATTTATCTAACAATAAGTCCAGGATATGCAATGAAATTGGAGAAAAAGCTAGATATTACAAAAAAGAATGAAAAAGAAGAATAAAGAGAATAATTATTGTTTCTTCAATTTTGTTAAGGCTATCTGTTCAAATCCAAGAGCATTGGACATAACAGCATTTTCAGGTATAATGACTTCGTCAATACTTTTAACGATGTTTGCCTCAAAGAAAGCTTGTTTAAGATAATCTCCAAAAACGTACGCTCCACCACCACAAACGATAACTTTCTCAATCCATGCATCAGGTGGTAGGTTGTTTAGGAGTCTATTGCTTTCATCAACAATTACATCAGCAATTGAGGCTACTGCTTGATCCATAGCTCCGCCAATATCTAGTGCTTTACCACCAACAAGAATATTGTTTTTGCCTTTTTCAATTGCTGTCATTAAATCGAAAGGTCTGATTATTTTTCCAGCTTTCTCCTGAATTGCTCTTGACAAAGCATTGGTTAAACTATCCACTGCTTCTTCGAGAGAACCCGATGCTGCTCTCATCATATTTCCTTTATACATACAAAGAATATCTGTAGTTCCATGTCCAATATCAACTATAATAGAATCAACGGCAGTTTGAACTCCACTTGTTTTTAATGAATGCCAATATGTTCCATATGGTTCTGGTGCTATGAAAACCTGTTCAACTAAGATTTTCATTTGTTTTGATTCACCAGTAGCATCATTTCTAACTTTTATTTCATGTGTCCCTTTGAGTCCTTTGCTTAGCTGCTTACTCTCTTCAACACCTGTTGCTATTGGTACTCCTGTAGCTATTACAAATTGTTCGTATCCTGATTTCATTATAAGGCTGAGAATTGCTTTTAATGCCATTAAACTGTTATCAATGGATTTCATCTTTCCTTCAGAAGCAAGAGGTTTTCTTATTTCACTCTGCAACCTAGCAAGTTCACCAATATATACATCTTGACCTTTAGAGTCTTCAATAATGAGGTTATTTAACCAACTTTTATCAGAACTCATTCCTTGCCAACCGGGATTTGGTGTACCTATTACAGAAGGTATTCTATACTGTGTATTCTCAGAAGTTAATTTGATTGTACTTGTTCCTAAATCTATTCCTACGGCGTTTGTCATGGGTGCGATAGGCATATAATCACCACTGTCTTTTTGTCATAATTTAATTATATAAACTGTTTGACCCGTAACAAGAAATTTCCTTGTTTAAAGCTGAATTAACAGTTATATTCAATATATAATAAGTGAAATAATATAAAAACACGGAGATAAAAATGAAACAACTCTAATTTATTCTTCATCACGGTCAGAAGAATAAATTTATAGGTTCTAGCGACGTATACAAATTAAGGAACAGTATCTGTTCTGGCCAAAGTTTATAAGGGCATGTGCTATGTAAAGGCTAGCACACACACGCAACCCAGGTAGTTAAAAATGGGTGTATTTCAGCAAGATATGGATGAACTAGAGGTGAGGGCCCAGATTGACCGAGTACTTCGGCAATCAGCTCAACTATTTACTACAGGTAATGGTAAACGAGTTAGGCTAAATGAGGCTATACGTCTAAGAGAATTTTCTGCTGTTATGGGTTTAATAATTGCTTATAGTGCAGGCTCATTTATGAGTCTAGATCGCTTTCATTTAGAAGGTGCTCATCCCGTAAGATATAAAAGAATAATTAACAGACTCAATTGCTATAGTGGTCAAGTAAGTGCAGCTCTAACTTTAGAGATGTTGCGAATAAGAGACCAGACTAAATTGAGCAAATATGAGTTGATAAAATTAGTGCAGAGCAAATATTTCAATGCTAAACCAATTGGTACTAGAGATATAACTGAATCACTCAATCGAATGTTAAGAAAAACCATGGATGAATTTTTCAGCTTTGAAGATCGATTCTTTAGAAGAAGCAATTTTGAACTAAGACTAGTAGAAATCCCTAAGAATACTCCTTATGAGTTAGCTAAAATAAGCTTGGATAATGTAATCCAATTCTAAACTCACATCTCTTTTAGTGGAAGTTGTTTTATCGTTTTTTGCTTTTGGTTGAATGAATCAGTCCAATTATTGTAATGAATTTAAAATATGTAAAAGAACAGAGTTTCAAGGCATAAACTACATTCCTTGTACATACTCCAATCTTTGTTCTACTGCAAGTTGTGTAAGTTTTTGGATTGGTCGAACGATTAGCCCCACAGAATCGGGTCGTTGATCAATACTTAACTGATTGTTAGCATCAAAGTATTCTTCACGTTTTGGAGAGGTTAATAATGCGATAAGATCATTACGTGCAGTTAAGCAACTTCCAGTCATCACTAGATTAGCTGCTTTGTCATCTTGGATAGCTCCTTCTTCAATTAGCATTTGTATGATTTCTCTTTTATCAATTCTCTCTTCCGCAGGTAGATCTGATTTATTTATGTAAGCTACTACAGGGATTTTTGTACCGAATTTCTCTCCAATAGTCTTTTTGGCTTCTTTTACAATCGATTCATTCTGACCTTTGGCTATATTTTCGAAATTCAGGAAAATAAGAACCGCATCTACTCCCTTCATAACAATGTCTCTTTGAACTTTGTGTCTATCTTCTCCTGGAACTGTCCAGAGCTGATACCTTAATCTATCAAACGTTTTACCTTGAAATGGAGGAGTTTGAAATACACCTTGATCGAAAAATACTGTTCGACCAGAATCATCTTGTATTTTAGTTAAGGAAGAAACAATAGTCTTAGGATTCTCCATTCTTCTGAGAGCATTAAACACTGTCAGCATACTGGTTTTTCCACTCATTGGTGGTCCAAAGAGCACAATTTTGATAGTAGGCTTTCCTTCTCTATCTACATTGAAAATATCAGATAACCCGAGTTGACTCATGAATATTCTTTCAATAACTTCGTATATAAAACTTATTTTGTTTTCTTCTTAATAAAGAATAATTTACCCTCCCAAGATAACTATTTTTTGTATTTCTTTATAATGATTGGTAACGAAATCACAAACATTGCTATAACAATCATGAACCATGGTGAAAAATCAAGAAATCCTGTATTAGGGGTTGAATTTGGTTCTCCTTCAGCAATAAAATGTTCTGATTCAGGAGATCTTACAGTTCTATCTGCATATCTAAAACTCACCTTAATATAATGTTCACCTTTGACTGTGCTTAAATCAGCGAATGCAATTCCCCATTCATTTGTAATTGGATTGTACTCAATATCATATGAGTTCACTGTGTCTCCGTTCTCATCATAAAGTAGTATCATTGTCTGTGCATTTTCAGTAAAAGCGTTCCATCCATTCAATTGTGTATAACTTGCATTAACCGAAACAAAAAGACCTATGCCCTCTGCATTGAGAGAAACTACAGGTGTCTCCACATCCAGAATGTGAGCTACTGTTTTTGTTTCAATAAAGGATCTACCATATTGTAGAGAACCCGATGCCATGACAAAAATGTCAAAATTATCTTCATCAAATGATTGCAATGACAGATTCAGATACCAATCCTGAATGACAGAATAGTTCATTATCAAGGTTTGATATATCATCGAAGATCCTTCAGGTTTGAATTGAACATAAACTCCAATTCCACTTCCATCCGTAATTTCTGTATCATTCTCATCTAAAATAATAACATTGGTTAATGAAAAATTCCAAGTACTTTCAACGTACGAAAGAGAATATGAGTCAATAACCAATCCTTTTCCTAGTGAGAGACTAAAGTCCACGTCATAAATGGCACCAACTGTAAATTGGGCACCACTGGACACATAAGGTGTAGTAGGATCCATTATACTTGTGATAAGATAAGCCGTGTCAATAATTGTCCCATTTATGAAATCAGTTATTATACCAGTTTGAACACTTTCTTCGATTGTCCAACCATTTAAATCATGGATGGCTATTGACATGCCAAGATACTTGCCACCGACTGAAGCGGTATCTAGAATCATGATATCTGCAGGGGAGTTTAGCTTTG
>CAZPXJ010000005.1:45598-50541 GCA_964590855.1 uncultured archaeon | reverse complement strand
AATAATATCTTTGAGAATAATGGCCGAAATGGGATTTTTCTAGTCGAATCTTATAATAATTCTATTGAAAACAATATTTGCAGATTTAATGACCGTACCGAAAAACTTGATGATAGAGATGGTATTTTGGTGATGAATTCAATATTTACCAGTTTAATAAATAATACTTGCAGTTCAAATGGCGATGATGGTATTTCACTCTTTTATTCTTCAAATAATATAGTCACAAACAATACTTGTATTCAAAACACTGATAGAGGGATAGGTTTAGTATCCTCAAATCACACTTTAATAAGCTACAATAACTGCAGTTTAAGCAACTACAATGGAATTAATGATAGAATCTCAAATAATTTAACACTTATTCACAATGAATTTAATTCTAACAAGAATAATGGAATAAGCTTGATTGGAACTCAATTTGCAAATATTTCATACAATACCATTCATAATAACGAGTTTTATGGAATTGAATTTCCTTCAACTCCTGAACAAAACGGGGGTTATAATACCATTTACATGAATATGATTTCAGATAATCGGTATTATGGAATTCATATGTTAAATAGTTCCTATAATACTATCTCCTATAATGCATTTATTAACAACAATCTGGTGGGATCTTCCCAAGCTTCTGATTCATCGGTTTCAAATTATTGGTTCAATACTACCATGTTAGCTGGGAATTATTGGAGCGACTGGATTTCTGGAATATATGCAATTGCTGGATCAGCAGGTGTTTTTGACTTATATCCATTAAGTAGTAGTCCATTCTAAATAACTCTGAAGATGAATGTGTCCCAAAAATGTCACAAAACTTATCATATAATGATTAATAAGTAACTAAAAACATTAACAAAGAACATATTTCAAGGGAAATTCTTTTGAACGTTTAAGAGATTCACGAAGATGTTGCAGAGAAGAAATGTAATTGTTATTGGTTTGATTATTCTTGCTACAGCTCTACTGCAGAATCCAACTGTAGATTATAGGTTTTGTAGTTCAACTGAATCAGATGTTCCATTGAAATTCCTCTCTTCTTCAATTATCTTGAAATCTCACATAGTACAAATTGACATTCAATCTTCAGAAACTGTCTATATTACTGAAGTATGTAATATAGAAAATCAGCTTAATTCTTCCCTTTTATCACTTAATTTTTGGTTGAATCATTCTTGTAGTAACATTTCTGTTCAAGATGGATCAGGAGACTTAGCTTACATCATTTTATCTCAATCAGTATCTCAGTGTCAATTATTTATTGATCTAAATCAAGAATTAGAAGCAAATGAATCAACAGTATTCTATGTGTCATATAATCTAGATATGATGCCTTTGTATGAAGATGTATCAGATTACTATCATTTTGAGTATGCATCAACAATCAATTACTTTACTCTGAGTCATCATCTATCCATTAAACTTCCAGAGAACAGTTATATTCATGAAGAAGTAGGACTAACGTCAATTTATCCTGCAAATTATTCTCAGAATGTAGCTGGAAAACGGTTGATTTTAACTTGGAATCTACACAATTTGATACCTACTGTAAATCCACTATATATTGTGAGGTTTAACCCTCCTTCACTTGAGCCAGCTAACCTTCCAATCTGGGCTTTTATTGTTGGTCCATTAGTAGGAATATCAATCGGTGTAGCAAGTACTTACTTCCTTATGAGACGAAGAGAAGGGAAGTCGATCAAAGATATGGGCGTACTGTTTCTGAATGAATCTCAAAAAACACTTCTTAAAATAATAAAAGAATCTGGAGGTAAAATTGCTCAGAGTGATTTAGGAAGAAAAGCTGACTTTACGAGAGCTAAAACTTCTAGGAACCTCTTACTTCTCGAGGAACAAGGGCTTATTAGAAAAGAGACTTGGGGTCGGAATGCAATCGTTTATTTGCTGAAACCTGGAGAAAAGGTGATTGAATGATAAGTACAATAACTGTCAAAAAAATATCTCGAAATTCTCTAAAGAGACATTTCATAAGTGAGATAAATATAACTAATAATGGGTGAAAGTATGAAAACTGTTTACAAATATCTAATTGGTGTTCTTGCAGCTTTAATAGTTACTTCAGCAATTATCGTTCCAGTTTTGCTGATAGAATATGGAATTATCAATCCTCATCCCAACACACTGGTTGACCACGATCCAATTGTTATTTGGAAAAATGAAGATTTCTTAGATTATAATTTCAAAGGAACTGGTACTCAAGAAGATCCCTATTTGCTACAATGGCTGAACATTACAACTATCACCTCAAATGCCATTTACATCTTCGGAGTTACTAACTATTTCATTATCCAGAATTGTTTTCTAAAAACATCTCATCTTGATGGAATTGCTATACATTTGGAAAATGTAGACGAAGGTTTAGCTATAATTACTAACAACACTATTGTTGATAGTGATACAGGTTTATTTCTCTCTAATACTGATAAAACCCAAGTAATACAAAATAAATTTGAGTCTTGTCAATATGCTATTTCTCTTACATCTGCTGATTTAACAACATTATATCAAAATGCTTTTGTAAATCCTGATGAAATTTTCTTCTATCATATGTTTGCATCTAATTCTTATCGATTAAATGTCACAGAGAATGTATTTGAGGGAGAGAATAGTATTATTAACATTGACCATTGTGAGAGTTCCAAGTTTGTTAAGAACCACTTGGTAAACGCTTCATTCTATATACTCTACACTCATAATTGTCTTATTTCGAATAACACAGGAGTTAATTTTAATATTTTACTTTTCTACTCCCCACATTCTAATCTTACCTCTAATGAAGGTCAAAGTCTCACTACTTTTCAATCACCAAATTCAAGATTAGAATATAATCAATTTGAAAGTTATTCTCTTAGAGAACTAAGTATAGAGGATTATGCATCATACTACTGTCATAGTAATCGTGCAGGGGAAGGTTTATTCTCTCTCATTGTAAGTTCTGAATTCATTGATCTTGGTTCTTCTTTAACAATAAACTCTCAAGTAACTATGGTCAATTGCACTAGTGTATGGCTTATTGGTTTTATTTCATGTATTTTTGATAGTGTACGAATCGAATTCGTCTTTAGCTCTGAGATTGAAATTATGCATTCTTCCTGGGCGATTTCTTTCTATTTCAAGGAATCAAATAATGTTATGTTTTATAACACAAGTTTGATGGAATTCTACGCAGATAATTCAAATAATTATCTCCTACAAAACAATACTTTCTCAAATACAGATGTATATTGTTCTTACATGCAGAATATTGAAATCAAAGAAAATAATTTCTTAATGAGCGAATTGTCTTTGGTTGAAACAACTGATACCTATGTTTTCAATAATTACTTCTATGATGGGGAGATAGACTCTTATCATAATGTGAATGAATCTCTGGTTTCCAATGTTTTTGAAAACTGTGCTTACGGTTTTACAGATAGTACTTCAGATGAGATTTTTCTTTTAGAAAATATCTTCACAGAAACATATGACATAGGTCCAAGATTTATTCAAACAAGTCGGTTAACTTTTGTGAATAACTCTATATTTGGCAATCAAAGTGGTTTCACTCTATTATCTGGAATTAGTTTAATTACCGAGTATATTTTTGATAATAATACCGTCAATTCAAAACCTTTAGGTTTCTTTAAAGATCAAGATAACTTGATAATTGCTAACCAATCTTTTGGTCAATTAATATTAGTTAACTGCTCTAATGCCCAAATTAGTGATATCACGGTTAAAAATACTAGCATAGCTTTGACGGTATATGACTCTCCTAATTCCAATATCTCTAAAGCTGTCATTGAATATAGTTATGAAGGTATTCGTCTAATACTATCTGAACAATCTATTCTACAAGAAGTATCTGTTTCAAACTGTTCCAATATTGGACTTAATTTGGAAAGCTCTAGTAATTCCGATATTGTCGATTCTTCCTTCTACAAAAATCTTCTAGGTATTTATCTTGCTTCTTCTGATCATAGTAATTTAGTAAATAATACCTGTTACGATAATACTGATGGTCTGAAGATTTATTCTTCAGATTTCATCATTATTAGAAATAATACATTCAGAGATAACTTAAATCGAGGCATATTAACCTCGGCTGCAAATCATGGGTGCAATATAACTTATAATTTATTTGAAAACAATCTCGGGTATGCTATTGAAATTCTTTCTTTATCTTATGGTAATCATATTCACCACAATGCTTTCATAAATAACAATCCAGAAGGAACATCACAAGCTATGGATAGAAGTGGTTTGAGCACATGGTATGATGAATTAACAACTACAGGAAATTATTGGAATACATGGATTGGGGTCGGAAGCTATCCAATCGATTATATGGAAAGAAGTGTAGCTGATCTCTATCCGTTATCAAGCAATCCTCTTGATTAAAACTGATTCCTTTTCCACTTTTTTATAATTATTCTTAGGCAAGTCTTTTAAAGACATGATTTTGTTGAGTAACACTGCGTTCTATCTATCGAATCTATAAGGGTGTTTAACATTAGTACATGTTACATAGGGGTAAACATTGGTTCAGTGTCGGTTAATTTGGTATGTATTGATAACGAAGGTAAGACTTCTATCGCAAAACAACCTCATCTAGGGAAGCCAGAAGAAGTGCTGGAAAAGATGGTCAAAGAACAAGTAGGTTCAAGTAAGAAGTTCTTTGAGGTAAGTGGTTCTTTTGGAGATATATCAGAAATAGTAGCTATTGAGAAAGGTATTAGTTCTTATGATGAAAAATTTGATCTTGTTGTGTCATTAGGGGGAGAATCTTTTGTATTATATGTTTTGAATGATGAAGGATATATTGTTAATGTTCTTTCTCACGATAAATGTGCAGCAGGAAGTGGAGAATTCTTCATCCAACAAATAGATAGACTGGATGTGTCTTTATCGGAAGCAATAAAGCTGGCAAAAAAGGGAAAGAA
>CAZPXJ010000005.1:15719-45588 GCA_964590855.1 uncultured archaeon | reverse complement strand
GAGGTCTCGAAATAAACATGAATATTCTGATAGTCGATGATGAAATTATTATAAGGGCCCTTCTGCTTGATGTTCTTAAAAGCGATGGACATGAAGTTGATGCTGTTGGTAATGGCTATGATGCAATAAAGCTGGCAAAAAAGGGAAAGAAAATCGAACTTGCTTCAAGATGTTCAGTTCACTGTAAATCTGATGTTACCCATAAATTGAATCGTGGTGAAGCTTCAATTGAGGATATCTTAACATCTGTCTTATCTAGTATGGTAACTAAAGTCATGGGGTTGATATCCCAGTCTAGAGTTGATGTAAAGAGACTTCTATTGATTGGTGGTATATCACTTAATGAAGCATTTGTAAAATTAATGAGAGAAGAATTGGATGGTGTAGAAGTCGTAATTAAGGATGTAAGTTCAGTTTTTGAAGCATATGGTACTTCTCTAATTGCTAAAGAATCTCCAAGTCACGAAGAATACAAATTGATAACAAGCAAGACCTTTACACAACTTCCATCTTTAGAACAATTTAGCGATCAAGTTACAATTATTGAAGCAAAAGAAAACAAAACTGATTTTGATAAAAACTCACCTTTACTTCTTGGTGTAGATGTTGGTTCTACTACTACAAAAGCAGTACTTGTAGATCCTATAGACAATGAAGTAGTTGCTTCATATTATGGTAGAACGAGTGGAAATCCAATTGAAGCTACTCGAAAGTGTATTAATGAGATTATAAAACAAGTAGGAAATTGTCAAGTAAATCTAATTGGTGTTACTGGCTCAGGACGACAAATTGTCGGTGCATATTTAGGTACTCCAGCTGTATATAACGAAATTTCTGCACATTCTGAAGGTGCAGTTTTTTATGATGAGGATGTAGATACAATCTTTGAGATTGGAGGTCAAGATTCAAAGTATATGTACTTGCAAAATGGTGTTCCTGTAGATTATGCTATGAATGCTAGTTGTTCAGCTGGTACTGGATCTTTCCTAGAAGAGAGTTCAAAGGGAGATCTTGGAATTAATGTTTTTGACATTTCTAATGTAGCACTGAAAGCCGATAGTCCTGTAAGATTTAAAGCTGATTGTGCTGCTTTCATCAACACAGATATTCGTACAGCAGCACAAGAAGGTTATGAACGAGATAATATTGTTGGTGGATTGGTTTATTCAATTGCAGATAATTATTTGAATGAAGTAAAAGGATTAAGACCTGTAGGGAAGAAAATCTTTTTCCAAGGAGGTGTAGCAAAGAATAATGCCGTTGGATATGCTTTTGCTCAAACTACAGGAAAACAAATCATCATTCCTCCAAATCCTGAACTTGTTGGAGCTTTTGGTATTTCACTTATTGCCAAATCAAAATACGAGCAACATGAAATTAAAGCAATGCCTGCAGAGACTACTCTTGAGTCCATTATTAAAGAAGAAATGAAACATCTAGGTAATTTCACTTGTAAAGCGTGCACAAATTATTGTCAAATAGAGAGATATGAAGTTGGTGGCAGGAAGTTCCCATTTGGTGGAAGATGTTCTAAATACGAACATCAATGGAGAGGTTCAGATAAAACAGAGGAAAGAGAAGATCTTATTCTTGTAAGAAATAATCTCTTGTTTGGCACTGAAGTATCTGAAGAAAAGAAGACTATCCAAGGAGAAAAAATAGGTATTCCGAGAGCACTACTAACTCATACCCTTTATCCATTATTTTCTAAGTTCTTTGAAGAACTTGGATATGAGGTTATTCTATCAGGTATAGATGAAGATAAGGAATTGATGACAAATGCTTCTTTCTGTTATCCTGTTCAGATTTTACATGGAGCGGTTCTTAATTTATTAAAAAACAACATCTCAAAAATATTCTTACCTCACGTTCATTCTGGGACATCAGGTGATAATTGGACGGATTCAACTTTCTGTCCTTTAACTCAAGCAAGTCCCTATTATATTTCGCAAGCTTTTCAAGAGATTGAATTACTCCATCCTGTATTGGATTTCAGACAAGGATATGAGCATAACCAATCTATGATTGATATGGCTGTAAATAAGCTGAATCAACCTAAGAATTTGGCAAAGGAAGCTTATGCAAAAGCAATAGAAGCTCAACAAATTGTAGAAAGCAAATTCCGTAATATTGGAAGAGAAAAACTTGATGAATTAAGAGATTCAGGAGAAATAGGAATCTTACTTGTGGGGAGAAGTTATAATGCTTTTCCACCTGAGACCTCACAATCAATTCCAAAGAAATTGGCAAGTATGGGTGTTACTGTTATTCCGTTCGATTTTTTGGAAAAAGACTCTTCTGAAGATATGCCTTGGTTCTTTGCAAATTACGCTCAAAAAGCTCTAGAATTAGCTCATGAGTTTGATAACTTGTTCTTGCTTTATATCAACAGTTTCAGTTGTACAATCGATGCTTTCGTACAAAATCATGTAAGAAATGAAATGGACAAGAAACCTTACCTTATTCTTGAGCTTGATGCACATCAAGCTGATGCTGGAACTCAAACAAGGCTCGAAGCTTTCTTAGAGATTATTAAGAATTTTCAAGTTAGTTTAAAGAAAGATGCAGAAGAATCTTTCCAAGTAAGTAGAGTGAAAAAACGTGAGGGAAAAATCGTAGTAATAACTTCAGATAATAAGAATCTAGATATAAAGGATCCTAGAGTAAAACTTCATTTGTTTCCATTCTCTCAGTACCACACAGATGTAATGACGAAAGCATTTAATCTATTTGGTTTTCATACAGGTGAAACAACAGAAATGAAGTTAGAATATCCTGTAAGAGGTCTAAGATATTGTTCAGGTAAAGAATGTATACCTCTCCCTATAGTGATTGGACATATTCTATCAACAATAGAAAATAGAAAACCTGGTGAAGTGCTAGGATTTATGATGATTAGAGGGGGTGCACCTTGCGCAGTCTATAGTTACTTTAATTATATAGAACACTTTATTGAAAAGAACAAACTCAAGGATGTCTTTCTATATAGATTTGATCAATTTACTGACTTTCTAGGAGTTGACAGGATAACAATAGCAAGATTTGCTCCAGCAACTGCATTACTTGGTGATGTGATGGTTGAAATAGATAGTGCTTTGCAAGTAGTTAGTGGAAATAGCGGTCGTCAATTGCTCCAAAATTACTGGAAGGAATTCTTAGATAATACGAACGAACTGAACCAGTTCCACAAAAATATTGAGAAATTGACTAAGAAGATTTCTACAATTCCTAGAACTATGGATCCTAGTAACTTACCTAAGGTTTTAATCAGTGGAGATTTCTTTGTCAGATTCAGTCCATTTTTCTTAGGTGAATTAAAGGAGATTTATGCTAAGCACGGTATCCTGGTTAAATCAACTGATCTTTATGAGCTTACTCTATATGGAAATATAAATCTCAGAATATTAATATCTCAAGCATGGAGAAGAGATCCGTACAAATTTACTACAACCCTTAGAGCTTTTCTCACACCATGGCAACGTTTGTCTAAACTCTTTATCATCGGATTAATGGGAATACCCATAATGCATACTATTGAGAAACGTTTTAGGAAGAAGTTTAAGAAAACAGGGCTTTTGTTTGCTGGAAGAAACGATCTACGAGAAATCAATAAACATTCTAAACCACTAATCAGCCCATTGATCTTTGGGGAAGCTATTCCAACAATAGGCAAAGGTATGGAAACTCTAGAAAATAATGATTATGACTCCCTCGTACTAACAGGTCCAATTAATTGTTTACCCTATAAAATCTCTCAAGCTATTCTTAAACCAATTTACCTTGAACATGGAGTACCTTTCTTAGTGTTTGATGTCGATACTTCTGCAATCACCCCCAATATGAAACGGTTAATCAACGCTAATATTGAACAAATCAAAAGAAGAGTTAATGGAAATAATGGGAAATGAGAAATTCAGTTAACTCTTATTAATGTTTAATATAAGTCTCAATCGGATTTCTGGAACATAAAAATGAGAGAAATTACTTTTGTTTGTTTCTCAGTTCTCTTAATTTAATGATATTTATTCATCTCTGGATCATCTAGAATTAATTTCATTATTGTTCCTTTAGGAGAGTTAGGTTCAATCTTAAATTCTCCATTATATCTTTTTATTGTCTTGATAACAATGTAAAACCCTAATTGAGATATTTTTGATCTGTCGATTCTATACTCTTGAGAGTTAATACTCTCAGCAATTTCCTTAGATATTCCTGAGCCATAATCACATATTTTTACTATACATTTTTCATCTTCATGAGTAATTCTAATGTCGATTTTTTCTGTTTTCGAGTGTTTAATTGCATTGTTGATCAAATTATCTATTACTGAATGAAATGCTTGATCAGCTAACACAAATCCCTCTCCTTCTAATTTGATTTCCACATTTGTTTTTTCATACTTTTTAACAATTTGCTGGATTAATTCAACTAGATCAATAATTTCTAAATTAGCTTCCTCTTCTCTCACTAACTTCTCTAATTCATTCATTCTATGAATTAAATCAATACTATTGCTCAATCTGTCAGTAACTTTAGCTAATAAATCAGTGTCTTGTTCTCTCTCTGTAAGTAATTCAATGGAATTAATCGCTACTTGTAAATCATTAATGATGTCATGCTTAAGAATACTAATTATTAATTCTAATGATTGATTTAGATTTGAAAGCTTATCAACCATTTCTCCTTCTTTTTGAATTAACCAGCTATTTTTAAGAGCAATAGCACATAAATCTCCAAAAGCAGAAACAATTCTAGCATCATTTTCAGTAAAATCTCCTTCTTTATTAGAAAGACCAATTACACCTACTGTAATATTATTTACATTCAAAGGAGTAAAAAGAACATTAGGCATGATAACATGTCCTTCCGGCATAAATTTTACGTGTTTACTATTCATGAAATCGTTGTTATAGACAGCTTTTTGCATCATGTATGCTTCACCTCTCAAACCTCTGATTGGCATTGGTAAATATGGGTTAACGTCACACTTCATTCCTCCAGAGTCTAAAAATAATACTTCATTTTCTTCTCCTGACTTACTCAATAATGCTATATATCCTGCAGTTGCACCTGTCAGTTCTTTACAACTATTGAAAATATTTCTAGCAATTTCTTCGAAATTACCAAAATGCAAAACAGCTTTTGTTGCTTCAAGTAATAGTTCTATCTCACGTTTTTCTCTTCTTGTAGAAACACCCGACATATATCAATAAAGCGGCAAAATTCACTTTTAAAGCTTGTTACCTTGTTTAACTGTAAAGCGAAATTCTATGACTCAAGGGATTGCTCTTTAATTGATAGTTATAATAGTTAATAGAAGTGATCAATGATATTTTTTCGATAAAGGATTTTCTAGAACTAGCTTCATGATGGTTCCATTTGGTGAGTTAGGTTCTATTAAGAATTCTCCATTATATTTGTCTATTGTCTTAATAACAATATATAACCCTAGTTGAGCGATATTAGACTTGTCAATTGCATACTCTTTGTTGTTAATTTTCTCTGCAAGCTCTGTTGGTAAACCTTTGCCATAATCTCTTATTTCTAATGTGCTCTTATCCCCTTCTTGTGTGATGAAGATATCTATTTTATTAGTTTCAGAGTGTTTGACAGCATTACTGATTATGTTATCAAGAGCAGAATATAGAGCTTGATCAGCCAACACATAACCTTCTCCTTCTAGTTTAAATTCAATGTCTAGAGTATCATATCTTTCTATTATTTGATTGAGAACTTCAGCTAGACTTAATACAACTAGATTATTTTCTTCCTCCCATAATAATTTTTCAAAAGCATTCATTTTGTGAATAAGGCTCATACTATTAGCTATTCTACTGTTGATAATTTTTAATAAATCAGAATCAGTCTTTCCTTGAAAGACTAACTCCACAGAATTACTAACTACTTGCAAGTCATTGATTATATCATGTTTAAGGATGCTGTTTATCAGTTCCAATGATTGATTCAAATTTGATAGTTTCCCCAGCATTTCTCCTTCTTTTTGAATTAACCAACTATTATATAATGCAATGGAACAGAGATCACTAAAAGCAGTGACTATTCTAGCATCATCGTCTGTAAAATCTGCTTCTTTATTTGAAAGACCTATAATACCAACAGTTTTCTCTTCGATTTTCAATGGTGAAAAGAGAACATTGGGTATGAGACCATTGCCATTTGGCAAGAATTTTTCATGTTTGCTGTTCATGAAATCGTTATCATAAATGGTTTCTTGAATTTTGTATGGTTCGCCTTTCAATCCTCTTATTGGCATATCTAGATAAGGATTAACTTCACTATCACTTTCACCTGAATCTATAAATAGCACTTCATTCTCTTCTCCAGATTTACTTAATAAAGCTACATATCCAGCTGTTGCTCCAGTTAACTCTTTACAACTATTAAATATATTTCGAGCTGTATCTTCGAAATTACCAAAATTAAGAATAGATTTAGTTGCATCAAGGAGCAATTCTAACTCTTTTTGAGTTCTGTTATCTGGCATAAAAGTCATAACAATACTATGTAAAACCTATTTTTAAAGTTATTTTTTGACCATATCTTGCTTATTTCTTGGTCAAGTAGTATTATTTGACTATTAATTTTCTCATTAGATCTAATTTAGGATTGTCAGCTATCAATCTCAGAACATTCCGTTGATTCATCGATTCTATTTCTTCAGGTGTAGTATTTCTTATCTCAGCAATAGTTTTCAGTATCTTTGGGAATACTACCGAAGGAGGTCTGAAAGCTTTCTCTCTTTGTAGAACATCTATCTCGATTATTAGAAGATCTTCATGAACTTTAGAAATTCTGTTTGTATAGTATTTTTTTTGTTCTTTGTTCAAACTATCAAAATGTGGGGAACCATAGGAGACATAGAAGCCTTGGTCATTAATCTCCTCAATCATCTTAGGTGGTCCAGAGTAAGAATGAATTATAGCTTTTTTACTATCATAACTTTTAAGGAGCTCAAAACCCTTTCTTTCCAATCCTCCCCGAAAGTGCAAATTCATAATAAGATTGTGTTTTTCAGCAGCTTCGAGAAAAACCTCAAGCATTGGTTTTTGAAAAGGTAAACTTCTCTTATCACTAGCATTCTGCTCATCCCAGCCAATCTCTCCTATCATAAGCGCATCTTCACAAAGTTTAGCTATTTCGTCAAATCTGTCTTTATAATCAAAAGCTTCCCATGGTAAAACACCAAAAGCTGGAAAAATATATTCCGACTCTTTCGAGTATTCTAGAGCCTGTAGATAGGAAGGAATATCCCAAGATTGTGCCCATGTAACAATTTTATTTTTATCAATATCTGCAATAGCTTTAGGTCGACGAACATCATCACACCAACGATTGCACAAATGTAAGTGAGTATCAATAAACATCTAAATACCTCTCTGTGTGTGAAAGTTTGTACACTTAAGAATTCTTCGTCTAACTCTTCCCTATTATTAATTTTTACGCCCTCTAATCTGATTCTACAATTGTTTTATTTGGTTGCTTTAAGTAACTCGATTTATCCATATATTGTTCATTAAATGCGAAAGACAACTTATTCCAATTAAAAACGATGATTTAACTATGAGTGGAAACTATTGCTCAAGCTGGATTTCGGACATATGCAATTAGAGGTGATACTGGTTCAATTGATCTTTATCTTCTAGCAAGTAATTCTCTGTATATTGCTTCTTTCTTTTCCTTCTGTTTATAAATTTCCAAAACTTAATAGTCTCTAATATCTTGAATTCTTATTCCTTCCTCTCCTTTCCTCTCTTCTTCTTCTAAGAATTTTTCAAATCCTTCTTTATCTATATGCTCTATATGTTTAAACAAGTAAGAGTATCTATTTCTCTGATAATCGGTGAAAGGACATTTTGCAAATTCAACGCAAAGAAGACAATTATCAACCTCTTCATTCTGAATCTTTTCACATTTCTTAACATCACACCAACCCTCTTTTGATTCACGACATCCAGGACAAGTGGAATCCATAAACCAGTCTAATCCTTTTAAAAAATTCTCATAGTCAAAAGATTCTTCTACATCTTTCAACCAAGTATAATCTTGAAGAACCCATTTTTTAAGTTGGGAAGCAGTATCTGAAACCTCAGTTCCAAAAGATCTACATTGACCACAAAAAACGCCACATTTCCCTAATTTATAATTTAGAGACATAAACTGATTTTGTGAAATTAATATAAAAATCTAACTGGAAGAGTTATAAATTTTTGATACAAATTAGGAGAAAAAATATATATTGTGATTTCATTGTTGTTTTTATGACACTTGCAGAGAAGAAACTAATTGAGAAGAAGAAACTGAAAGATATCACTTTAGATATAATCATTTTATCAGCTGTTGGAATAATAGGTTTGGTAGTTAGTATAGTACTAGCAGTTTTACCCGATATAGTAGGACCCCATTGCTATTGTTGTAGCGCTACTGAGCTGCACAGCATTCATCTTAGCAGGTCTAGGAAGTATTCATAAGACAATAATAGAGAATAGTATGAAAAGTTAATAGAGAATAGTATGAAAAGTTGAAGTCTTTCATCTTTAATTCTGATTAAACACTTTTTGAATATCGTGAAGCTATTTAATCATTTAACAAACTTTTAAAACTAATTATTTCTTTTCAAATTATCTTTAATCGAGGAAAGTACATGAAAAGAAAAGAAGATTCAAAAGATAAGAACCCATATGTAAAATGGTTCTTTGTTCATGTACTAAATCATAAAGTCCTTTTTACCCTTAATTTCATTGGGATTGTATCTTTAACCTACTTACGGACAATTATTCCTATTCGTATCGGTGCGATTACTGATTCCATTATCCTACGAGATTTTTCTCAAAGTATCTTAATAACCATGTTAATCTTGCTAGGTTTTTACTTTCTAAGAAATGCGACTGAGTACACAACTTGGATGATTGGACATCAATTAGGTTCTAAAACCGAACAATCTATGCGTAGAGAATTCTTCGAAAATGTTCAAAACAAACCTCTAAGTTTTCATGATAAAATCAAGACAGGAGATTTAGAAGCTTTAGCAACCAATGATCTTCGTGTTGTTAACACCTTAATTGCTCATGGATCTTTCTACATCTATCCCTTTGTACAAACCATTGTTACAATCATACAAATTCAAACATTCAACTATTGGATGGCTTTACTTACTGTACCATTCTTAGGTTTGTATGTTTTCTTCGTGCTACGTTATCGAAAGCATTTGCTACCGTATTCAAAGGCATCTTTAAGAAAGCATGCAGATGTTACAGTTGCTTTACAAGAGAGTTTGAATAGTGTACAAGTTACTAAAGCATTTTACGCGGAAGATGTAGAATATAGAAAATTCAAGCAATCTGTTCAAGCTTTCAGAAATAATAGATTGGGAGAAATAAGGATTCAAGCTCGTTTTTATCCATTATTAACTCTCTATGCTGCTATAGGTGTTTCCTTAGTATTTGGTGTAATTTTAATCAATAATAAACCAAATAGCTTGATGTCAATAGGTGAACTAACAGCTGTGCTCCTTCTATTAATCGCTCTTATCCATCCTACTACAATGATTTTCTGGGCTACAAGAGATATGATTAGAGGATTTGGAGCAAGTGAGAGACTATTCTCTACTATCTCTACAGGTGAAATAGAATTATTACCCGACAATAAGACTGAATATTCGGATGTTTTCAAGGGATCAATTGAATTTCAAAATGTTTCATTCACCTATCCTAATGGCAATCCCAAGAACCCAATGGTTCTAAATAATCTAACATTTAAGATTGATCCCAATCAACGAGTAGCTTTAGTCGGTCCAACAGGTTGTGGGAAAACAACATTAGCTAAGTTATTGTTACGTTTATATGAACCTCAAGAAGGTACTATTTTACTGGATGGAAAACCTATACAGAGCTATCCTTTAGAGATGGTTCGACAACAGGTATCCTTAGTTGAACAAGATATCTATTTATTCTCTCAAACTATCGAAGAAAATATCAAATTTGGTTTTCCAGAAGCATCTAAAGAGAAGATAATTGAAGTCTCTAAATTGGCTAATGCTCATAATTTCATAACCAATTTTGACAAAGGTTATGATACAGTAGTTGGAGAAAGAGGGGTGACTCTTTCAGGAGGAGAAAAACAACGAGTTGCAATTGCACGTGCTTTCCTAACTGATCCAGATGTTCTAATTCTAGATGATTCGATGAGTGCGATTGATAGTCAAACTGAGGAAGAAATAGCTAAAGCTATCAAGAATATATTGAAAGATCGTACTACATTGATAATTACCCATCGTCTTCACACTATTCGAACTTCAGATTTAATATTAGTTATGAAAGACGGAACTATTGTTGCTCAAGGAAAACATGATGATTTATTATCAACTTCGAATGATTATCGAAAGGTCTTTGGAAAGCTCCTAGAGGATAAATCATTTACACAGGAGGTAAACTAGATGGGATTGTTTAGTAGTTCTATGCGAGATAAACACGAACGCACATATGGTGACAAAGAACTATTCAGTAGATATTTCAAGCGACTTGTACCATTCAAGAGGAATATCATTCTAATCGCCGTATTCATAGTTTTTCAAGCAATAGCAGCAGTGATTGCTCCGTTACTAGCTGGTTTTGTTACTGATGAACTGAATGTACATTCTCATATTGCAATAAGCTTTCTAGAAGAAAATGGTTTTCATCTAATAGTAGTCAAACCTCGCTTTGTTTTAACTATTATTGCAGCTTCTGTTTTCTTACTTCTCTATTTAGGAAATTGGGGAGCATTTGCTTTGCAACAAGTACAATCTGGTAAATATGTTCCATATTTCCTAGAAAATTTGCGTCTTGAATTATTTTCGAAACTCCAAGAACAAGATATGACTTTCTTTGATGAACATATGAGTGGGAAACTCAACAGTATTGTAGTCAATGACACATTAGACTTCAGTGATACGGCTATTCTCATCAGTAATACTGTTGGAAGTTTGGTAATTAGCTTAGGGACGCTAGGGGTTCTTTTTTATTTCAATTACATTCTTGCTCTAATTACTCTTACAGCAATTCCTGTACTATTCATACTAATGTTTGCACTTCGTAATCTTGCTAAGAGGGTTAGTGTCTCTTATCGAAAAGCTATAGGAAGTGTAAATTCAGCTATGGTTGAAGCCATTGAAGGTATTCAGATATCCAAGAGTTTCGGTCAAGAACTCAGTGTTGCTAATCAATTTGAAGAAATAAATGAGAATTACTTCCGCTCATGGATGCGATTGACAGCAACCACTCATTTCTGGAGACCTTTGCTAAATACTGTAACAGCTATTATTCTCTGTTTAGTCCTGTATTTTGGACTTAACATGGGTATAACAGCTGGAACTCTGGTAATGTTTGTCCTATATTTGGAAAGTTTCTTCCAACCAGTGATGCAATTAGCAAGATTCTTCCCAGAATTGAGTGCTGGGATGGCAGCTTTTGAGCGTTGCCTAGCAATAGTTGATAGCAAACCTAAGGTTCAGCAGAAACCTGATGCACAAACAATAGATGAAATCAAAGGAACAATTCAATTCAACAAAGTTAACTTCTGGTATGATAAAGACAATGTCATTTTCAAGGATCTGAATTTAACTATAGAAAAAGGAGAAAAACTAGCAATCGTGGGACACACTGGAGCAGGTAAAACGTCCCTAGTTTCCTTACTTTCACGTTACTATGAATATCAAAGTGGAGAAATCTTGATTGATGGGCAGAGTATTCGCAATTATACCTTAGAATCATATAGAAAGCAGCTTGGAAAAGTTGAACAAGATGTGTATCTATTCCCAGGAACCCTAAGGGAAAATATCCGCTATGGAAGAGAAAATGCTACTGATGAAGATATCTGGCGAGTATTAGATATTGTACAAGCTAGTGATTTTGTTCATAAGATGCCAGAGGGTTTAGATTCGAAAATAGGTAATCGAGGAGGAGATCTGTCGGTTGGTCAAAGACAACTGATTAGTTTCGCACGAGCAATCCTGTTAGAGCCTAAAGTAATCATTTTAGATGAAGCTACATCAAGTGTAGATGCCTATACAGAGGCGATGATTCAAGAAGCATTGGAGAAAATTCTTGAAGACAGAACTGCAATCATTATAGCACATAGACTTAGTACAATTGTCAGTGCTGATAGAATTGTTGTTATGGAAAAAGGCGATATAGTTGAAGAGGGAACACATGAACAACTTCTCTCTCAAAAAGGAAAGTATGCTTCACTATACAATCAGTATTATGTTCATCAGAGCTTAGAGTGGCAAGAACAAACCCTTTCATAATCCTCCAGTTCTCCTAAAGGTTAAAACCTAATAATCTCCAAATGTATAATTCGCCATAATAGAAAAACACCAAGATTAAGTATCCAGTAATGTATGCAATTCGAGATAATTTTAACTGCTTCTTCTGCTTTATAATGTCAATTGTAAAATTGACAGATAGAACAACCGAAATTGCTAGTGATATCAACGGTAAGGTTAGCAAAATATATAGTGATAAAGGATACGGAGCCCAATCATATAATTCTGTTATTATCATTGGTAAAAAGATATACATCAGAATTATAGATAAGAGAATCATAACTGAATTGATAACTATTAACAATGATGTAGCATTTTTTCGAAAGAATGATTTTTCTTCTTCATCAATCTTTTTATTTTTTCTAAGCATCAAGAATATTTCAATTATTCCTATTAATCCAATAACTCCTACTAAGGAGAAGAGGAAAGGTTGTTGAAAACTTGGGGTCATTAACCATACTATTCGGTCATATCCAAAACCTGAATTACTATATAGGACATGACATACTTTTCCCTTCTCATCCGTTATAAATATGACCGGGGTTCTATTCGTATAGATTACTCCTAATTCATCAATAGGATAAAATACATTTTCCTCTGTTTCTACAAATTGCTGCTGATAATAGTTATTATCTACAATAATATGTCCAATGCTATCAGTTGTAACGATTAATGAATAGTAACTACCGAAGAATTGACTTACCTTAGTGAATTGCTTGATTGGTCTTTGTGAATCAAAATAAGTTCCTGAAAATTTCTTTGCTCTTTGAATATAATTTGGATGAGGTGATATCAAAGGATTCGTTGTTGTGTTATCTGGGAAGAAAGCATCCATAAATTTGTAAGTAAAATCCCAATTAACTGTACCTCCATTTGGAGTATTTGTGGATATAAAAATACCAAAATCCAACTCAGGACATATTTGTAAAGCTGTCATAAACCAGAAAGATATCCCTCCATGACCTATTAAGCTGTGTCCATTAAGTTTGGTTTCATACCATCCATTAAACCATCCTGAAGCATGAGGATTTTCTTCAAAAGACAATGTTTGTATTTTTTGAACTGTTGAAGGTAAGAGAATAGATTTTCCATTGTAACTTCCATTTTGTAGAAAAGCAATCATAAAATGGGATATGTCCTCTGCAGTAGTTGAAAGAGAACCTGCTGGAGTTCCTCCTTTATAATCGTAATTCTGAGGTATATATGTATAATTGCTATCAGTTTCTAATATCTCATATCCAGTAGCTCTGTATTCTAGAAGATTTGCTGGTATTGGAACGTAAAAGGAGCTTTTATTCATTCCTAAAGGTTCGAAAATATGTTCTTTTATGTATTCCTCAAATTTCACATTTGATACACATTGGACAATATAAGCTGCAAGAGTAGCAGAATACGAAGAATAAACAGAATATTCTCCTGGAGGTCGTATTCGTTTAGGTAATTCACCTTTACAGAAATTTCCTAAGTAGTTTTCATTCCAATTATCTGCTTCAGTATTATGACCCGATCTGACCTCAAAACCAGATGTGTGATCCATCAAATTTTGAGTTGTAATTGGTTTATCAAATGTATCAGGTATTTGAAATTCCTCCAAATATAAATTAATGTCAGCATCTAAATCTAGCAATCCATTTTCCCATAATTGCATTATAGCAGTCCAGACAAATAATTTAGAAATTGAAGCTACTTTGAACATAGATTCATTAGCATCAACAAACGTATTATTTTCTAGGTTCGAATAACCGTATCCTTTTGAAAAAACTTCTGTATTGTTAGAGATGATAGTTACAGTTGTTCCTACAAGTGGTACAACATCAAAGACCCAATCCATATAACTATCTGTAAAATTGGCTATTTGTGTTAAATTGTAAATATCAAGTACCTCGGCTTTAACTGTATTTGAAGAATCAAGTTCACTAGGTATAATATCTATTTGATTAGAGCTGTCAACTTCAATATCATAGGAGTTTACAGTTCCTGAAATAAAAAACCCTGCTAAAACACAAACTAATAATCCAATCTGAAAGAAGTTTAAAGATTTAGAACCTCTGTGAAACCGCATAATCTGAATTATAACTTACTAAATATATATATCTTGTTAAAAATTTTCCACTCGAAATGAACCCTCCTCTACTGGAACTAAAGGTAGGCTCTTCCAATATTGTCTCTGATGTAATAAGGCACCTTCTTGTTTTTGAATTTGCATCACAATGAAATCTAGATTAGTTATAGAAGACTCTTTTAAATAGTAATTTCTAGTACAGTCTATTTGCTGGTGCAATTTATGAATGAAGAAATATTAAACTTCTATAGAGTTCAAAGTAAGATAAGTGATCCTGGGAAATATACGAAATATTACTCTGATCTTCCCGATTCTATTTCTGAACTGTGCAAAATTGTTCAGAATACCTTTACTCATGTTTTTTGGATTATGAATAAAGAAAACTATGGGATTACTCTTCATGATATTGTTGCTTTAGGAAGAGATCCAAATGTGGAATTAAACTTTAGAAATATCGAAGAGAAACTGGAAAAATACTTTAATATCGATGAATCAACTTTTACCGAAACTAGATCACAAATAGACAAAGTAGTAGGAAACTGCAGAGATTTCGCTTTGTTGCTGGTTTCGATGTTAAGATATAAGGGAATTCCAGCTCGAGTAAGAAGTGGTGCAGGAAGATATTTCTTTCCAGATGATCCCAATAGATTCGAAGACCATTACATCTGCGAATATTGGGATGAGAAAGATAACCTATGGCATATGGTTGATCCACAGATTGATGAAGTGCAAAGACAAGCTCTCAAACTAACTTTTAGCACAACAGATATGCCCTATAATCAGTTTTTAGATGCAGGAAGAACATGGCAAGAATTTAGAAAAGGTGATATTAAACCCGAGAATTTCGGAATTGGTGAATGGAGAGGACAAATCTTTGTACTTGAGAAGTTGATTATGGAACTGGCAAGTCTCAACAAAGTAGAAGTTTTAGCTTGGGAAAGATGGGGGATTTGTGCAGATATGAAGAATCTCGAGACCCTAGGTTTTGAAGTATTCGACGATTTAGCTGATAAAATTTCCCAAATCAATAATCCTAAAGTTTTCCATGAATTGAAGAAATTATTTGAGACCGATGAAAGGTTCAAAGTTCCAGATGGTTACAAACCTTGGTTTATGAAGTATAATTTCTAATACGTCAGTTTTACGAAAATGTAATATAGTCTCAAAATCCAATCTAGTTTGATAGAAATGGATTGGTACTATATTCTCATAATTATTTTAGGCGTTTTATTTTCTGCAATACTCGCACTGATACTTTGGTACTTTCAATATATAACTCCAATACCTACTCAGAAATTATCTGAAAGAATATCCATTATTCGAACAGGAATAGTAAATTGTTATATCATAAGTAAAGGTTCAAAGAGAATTATGATAGATACTGGATTTTCAGCAAAGAAGGTGTTAGAAGGATTAGAACAGTTAAAAATTGAACCAAATTCAATAAGTGATATTTTCTTCACTCATGGTGATCCTGATCATATTGGCGGGAACTCTCTCTTCGATCATGCTCAGTTCTATATAGGACAAAAATCTAAGATGGATAATCCTGAAAATTACAAATTTCTAGATGATAATCAAATAATTGAAGTTGGTGAAATAAAGATTCAAGCTATTGACACACCAGGTCACCGATTGGGACATGTGGTATACAAAATTGATGAAGAATTTCTGTTCACTGGTGATGCGATAAGATTGAAAGATGGACTTATCAAACCATTTCTAAGGATTATAAGCTCAGATTATGGGAAACAGCTCAAATCGATTGAAAAGATTGCTGAACTTGACAATATAACCCATTTGTTTACTGCTCATAGTGGTTATACTAAAGACTTTGAAAAAGCAGTAAGTGATTGGAGAAAATTGAAGAAAAAGGAATAAGTCTTCCTTCTAATTTGTTAATTTGCCAATTTCTGCAGCCCATTTGACCATATCTTCTTCTTTCCAGTTGTAAAGGTCATATTCCCCATCTTTTCCTTTAGTCTCAATATATCCTCCAAAAACTGCTGTTGAAGCTGGTTCCACCTTCAGATTCTTTCTTAATACACTATCTAGAAATCTATTCTTTCGTTTTTCATATTTTTCCATTTCACCTTTTTCAAGAGCAGGATATGTTAAACCAGCTGAAGAGATGAATACAAATACTTTCTTTCCACTAAAATCATTCTTGAGATATTTCTTGGCTCTTTTAGTCCAGCTGAAATAAGCAATGCTAGAACCAATTATCACATTGTCAAAACTTGTATAATCATAATTTTCTGTTTCACTAGTAAGTTTGACTACCTCTACCTCATGGTTGAATTTGTCTTTAAGTTCTCGTGCTATTACGTTAGCAGATTTTTCTGTTGCGCCAAATCTAGTGCCATAAACAATTAACGTTTTACTCATTGTTATTAACCTCAAATACTGTTGAAAGTTAGCAATTTAACTATTTAAGATTATACTTTCAAAATTCAGCAAAGTTTTTTGTATAATTTATCCTTGTTAGAATTAACTTGGAGTAGACTAAAGCTAAAAAGATAAGATTGCTTAGGAATGCATTATTTAATTGGATTTAAAAGAGAAAACATCATAAAGGTCGTTCTAATTGTGATATCATGGTTAGAGTACTTATTCTGAATGGAAGCCCTCGGAGAAAAGGAAATACTCTATTTCTTGTTACTGAACTAGCTGAACAATTAAAGACAAAAGATAATTACGTTAAGATTCTTCATCTCAATGATTATGATATCAAACCTTGTCAAGGTTGCTACTGGTGCTATAAGGACTATCCTCTTCAATGTATTCAAACTGATGTTATGAATGGATTATACCCTCATACTCTTGAAGCTGATGTTATTATTTTTGCTTCTCCAATCTACTGGTTTACCTACTCTGCTCAGTTGAAACTTTTCGTAGATAGGTTACTAGCTTTACATGTGAAAGGAGGACACTCATTCCAAGGGAAGAAATTTGCTTCAATATTTGTTTATGGTGCTGGAACTGCTGAATCAGCAGGTGCTAATAATGCAATCAAATCAGTAGATCAAATGATATCCTACTTTGGAGGAGAAAATCTAGGCGTAATTCATGGTAATGGTGGGCAGAAATTAACTGTAAAAGAAAATTCTGAAATACTAAGAGAATTAGGAGAGTTGGCTCAAAAAATATCAAGTGTTTAAGCAAGCTATTCTATTAGGATTGATTTATTAGTGTCCAATACACAATTTAAATGATAAAATTGAAGCTTAGAGTGTCAACAATTCTTGTTTGTTTCTTACTAAGTTGGTCTTTTTTCGGAATTTCATTCTTATCTGATACTCCTTTAGATTCTGGTTCTGAAATTTTTAAACTCAACTCAAACCGACATTCTGAATCATCTCAATTTACTCCATCTATCAATTATCTTGAGGAGCAAGTAGGTGATCAATTCTTGTTTTGGATCAATATCCCAGATATTGTTCAATTACGTGGGACATTATTAGCTAAGGGAAATTGGAGTTATATCTATATGGCTAATGAAACAATAGATTTGTTGGGAGTGAATGCTTCACTCTCGAAATGTGAATCACTGAGAGATGAATTTGATTCAATCATCTATCCAGGTGCACTTGAAGTTGCAGGACACCCTGATGGAAATCTTGGTGATATTGATGGGGATCCTCACATAACTGTATTTCTAGCACCTTTATGTAGATATTATGGAGATAACTCTGTTTTAGGTTATTATGATGATAAAGACGATCAGATGGGTAATCCTTATTCCAACAACAGAGAAATGTTCTATGTGGATTCAGAACATTCACTTACGGATACTCTTTGGATAGTAACACATGAATTTAATCACATGATTTGGGGAAACTATGAATATGATGAAGCTTCGTTTTTGCTAGAAGGATTGGCAAATTACAATGTTGACTATGATGGATATTATTCATGGGTAACAGAAGCTGTAACCAATTCTTTTACCTATCATCCTGAAATCTCTCTCCTTTATTTTGTACGAGAATATGGGCCGCTCTGGGATGCAAGTTATGGACAAGCATATCTATTTGTAACATATCTAGCCGAACGATTTGGTAATGAATTCACAAAAAAATTGGTGTCAACTTCTGCTGATGGTGCTTTAGCTGTAGATTCAGCACTAATTCAGTCTGGTTATAGCATTTCTTTTAACGCTGTATATTTAGATTGGATAACTGCATGTACACTAGATGATTCTTCTTTTGCTGATGGGATTTATGGTTTTGAGACGGTAGATTATTCTATCCAAGCTCAAACTGGGATTGGTTACACCTTTCCTATTGAGAAGACCGATAAGAAACATTACTATTATGGTTTCGATGTAAAAGCAATTTATGCTGATTACGATAATTTTACTTTTGTTATTGAAAACCCTTACCCTTATGCTTTAGGAATTTCAATTGCATACTTAGATGATGCTGGTTGGAATGTAACTCAATTTTTCAATACTGTGAATTCAGAACAAATTTCTCTCTACATTGAAGGTACTAATATTCAGGAAGCTTATGTAATTACAAGCTTGATGTCAGCCAATACACCCGCAGATTTTGGGATAGTTTATGCTCTATCGGAATTGGATTCAGAAAGTCTTGACTATTATTTCTATGAAGGTAAGTATGAGATTACAGATGAGAGTTCCTTTACTATTATTATACTACCAGTTCTCACTTGTATTTTAGTTATATCCGGAATGAGAAGGAAATCAAGAAAAGGTTTTAAGTAATACTTATTAATACTTACACCTATCATTAACAACCATGAGAAAAGCTGTTTTGTTAATAATTCTTTCAATAATTCTACTCCCTCTTTGTATGGGAAATGCAGATGTATCTGCAAACACAGAAAGAACTCCTTTGGAAGAAACATCTCTTCTCAATCTAAATGATTCAATCGATGAATCAATTTCAGATGTATCTTTGGATGCAGAACTAAACTTTGAACAATTTGGAGACCAAGAAGATTTTTGGACCCTAGACATGGAAACAAACAACAAGTTTACTTTACGTGCAACTTTACTTGCCGTTGGTGATTTTTGCTATATTTATATGGATAATAGAACCATCTCATCAATGGGACAAAGTCAAGCAATCGATAAATGTGAGATTTTAAGTTCAGAATTTGATCATACTGTTTATCCTAAAAATGTGGAATTAATGGGTAATCCTGATGGTACTTTAGGTGATATAGATGGTGATCCTCACATAACTGTTTTTCTTGTTCAAGGAGTTGGGAACTATTTTCTATTTGAAAATGAGCTAATAGGTTATCAACAATCTAATCTTCGAGAAATGGTTTATGTGCAATCTACAAGATCTATCTCTGATACAACATTAATTATGTGTCATGAAACTAACCATTTGTTCCTATTCAATCGAGACTCTGATGAAGCAGTATTCTTTATGGAAGGACTTGCAGAATTTTCTACTTTTTATGCAGGTTATCTTGCTAACTCTTCCTTTTTACATAGTGGAATGACACCAAATATAACTATGTCAGCTTATCAATTCTCAATTTATCCATTTGTGTCTATGTTCTTTTTTGATTGGGAATTATATGTGGATGCTAGTTATGGTTTAAGTTATATGTTCTTCCTATATTTATATGAGAAATATGGTATACAAGTAATTAAGGATTTAATTCCTCTGGATGCACTCGATGGTCCAGCATCTATTGAATATGTACTATCATCACATGGATACAATCTTTCATTTAATGACTTATTTCTTGATTTAATTACAGCTCTAACTATAGATGAACCACTAATATATGATGATCTATTTGGTTTTAACTATGCAGATTTTGATTTTTTTGCACCTTCAAAATATTTTATACCTTTCTCAGCATATGATGTCGTACATAGATATTATTGTGTTGATATCAAGCAATTAATGCAAGTTCCAAATGAGTTCACAATTGATGTAGAAACTCCAGATAGTCCTCGTTCTCTAGGATTGGTGGTTATTATTCAAGATGATACTGGATGGAATGTAACTCAATCGATTCTAACCGGAGACGGCTCAACAGAAAGATTTTACTTCAATGGTGTCGATATAGAGAAAGTATTGGTTATAACTACAATTGTTAAGGAAGGAACTCCCAATGCTCCTAGAGAATTTATGACAAGTCCAACAGATGTTCTTGATTTTGCTTTTTTGGAAGGACATGTAATCCCCGTAGTTTCAACAACTGATGAAACTAGAATAATGCTTTATCTCTTATCCTTACCATATTTGCTTGCTTTGACATATTTTCTAAAAAAATGGAAAATTAAATTTTAGCTTGTTAGTGAGCTAGATTTATTAGTGCTTCTAACTAATAGTCTCTGATTTGGATGGCTAAATACGTTAATACTATGTTGGTACTAATTGTGCTGAGTTCAGTATTTATAGGGTCTGAAATTGCTGTTTCTTGTCTGGAGAACTATGAGTTTGAAATTACGATTGATCAAGAAATCTTGTCTTCTATTGAACCTGATTTTAGTGCAAAAGAAGATTCTACTGCTTCTGAGTCGTTTGGGAATCAAGAGGATTTCTGGACCTTCGACTTTGATGATGATGAATGGTATGCTGTAAGAGCAACCTTGCTAGCAATTGGTGATTATTGTTATATCTATATGGATAACAGAACAATAAGCTCAATGGGTCAAACTCAAGCTATTGAACGTTGTGAAATCCTTAGCTCAGAATTCGATCAAACTATTTATCCTCGAAACCTTGATTTAATGGGGCATCCAAATGGTTCTTTGGGGGACATTGATGGTGATCTAAGGATTACAGTTTTCCTTGTAGAAATGGTTGGTGGTTATTATTTGGAACATAATGAGCTGCCAGATACAAGTTTTTCAAATCAACGAGAAATGGTGTATGTATCTTCACAAGTGCCACTGTTTGAAACAATTATTCTTACATGTCATGAAACTAATCATCTTTTTCTTTTCAACAATGATTTAGACGAGGCAGTGTTTTTTACCGAAGGATTAGCAGAATTTTCCATGTACTATGCTGGATATATGTCCAATTATTCTTTCATGTATCCCGGTATGACTCTAAATACAACTCCTTCTGCTCATTATTTCTCACAACACCCCTCCGTGTCTCTGTTCTTCTTTGATTTTAATTATTTTCCATCTGCAAGTTATGGATTTGGATATCTGCTTTTATTATACATCTCAGAAAAATATGGCCTAGATATTATCAAAGAACTAGTTCCGATTGATATTTATGATGGACCAGAAGCATATGAACATGTACTAACATCACATGGATTTGACATCTCATTCAACGATCTGTTTCTTGATTTTATTACAGCTTGTACAATTGATGAACTAGGGATTTATGATGACTTTTATGGTTTTATCAATGCTGAATTTCGCATTTCAAATTTTAGAACCATCTCTAAACTTCCCTCAACTACAGCTGATATTAATCATAGATACTATGGAGTAGAAATCGAAAAAATAATTGATGTTCCAGATGAATATACCCTTCAAATTGAAACTCCAGATTACCCTCGATCACTTGGTGTTGTAACTATTATCGAAGATAAAAATGGGTGGAACATCACAAAATCTATTGTGACTGGAAATGGATTAACAGTATTCATTCATTGTAATGGAGAGGATATAATCAATGCTTATGTAGTTACAAGTCTTATGAAATCAGGTACTCCTAGTGCTGTAAGATTTTGGTCTTCAAGTCCAGTTAACGAATTAACCATAAGAATTCAAGAAGGTCACCATAACACTTTGACTGAAACTTCTCTTTATCTAGCTTTAGTTCCATGTTTAGCTCTTATTATCTTAAACGTAGTTCTGAGAAGAAAAAAATTCCTCTAATGGTATTCCTCATCAAGTACAAAGGAGTAATCCTCATTAGGTTCCTTTTTCTTGATTTTTCTTATTTCCTTGACATATTTTAGAAATAGGGAATATCTTTCGATTGTTTGTTTATCTGTTACTTCCTCCCAATCAGTATCTGTCATTATCTCTCTTACATCTTTTACTAAGATATCTAATTCCGATGCTGGTAATTCTGAAGCTAATTTTTTCGCTAAAGTAATATTTGCTGTATCTACTCCTGGGATATCATATCTCTCAGGATCACTCTCCCAGGCTTCAAATGAAGGAGCTAGCTCTTCTGTAGATAAGAGATCAATTATTCTATCCACTGTGAAAGGAAGAAGTTCTTTGAATTTATAATACGCTTTTGCATACTTTGTTGAATGTTTAACATTAGCTTGAAAATAATCATCCGTTGGAAACAGCTGTAATATGCTGCGTATTAGGAAAATGCCTCTTGGAAATTCCAATTCTAAAAACTTGGCTCTATAGGGGTCATCCTCAAATGGGATGAGTCTTATCCCTAGAAGTTTTTCCTGTATAGTTAACTTCCATACTCTTGCAACAGCTTTTCGTTGGAAAGCACCTGATAACTCTTCTTTCTCGTTGAAAACATGAATTAAAGGTTGTTTTCTCCTAGTTGCACCGCTATATAGTTTTCTAAAATCAGTTGTATTTAACTCACTTCCCTTTGCTTTGAAATTCTTTGATAAGAACTTCACTTCATCATTCTTATCAGTTAGTTCCCATTCTGATCCCTCAACAATATTAACTATCTCGATAGAAACTCTACTACTATCCTTTATGCATATGATTTTCTCCAATATGAACCGAAAGATTTTTTCCGATTCATCGCTCATAAAATAAAGACACAGCCTTATTTTTTAAATATAACTGCGAAAAAACCTATTTTTCCTTGATTTTGTTAAACAAATGCATATGACCTAGCATCCATTCATAGTATCTTCTAGAGTGATATTTTCTCGGCATTCTTTTGTAATGACGATAGATTCTATTAGACATTGTCACAGCTTTTCCTAACCTTAACAACAGTTTTATCCTCGAAATTCCTCTGAAAAAGGATAATAGCATCTTCAATGGTCCAATAGGATTGTATTTAGCATTTATTAGTCCCTCAAAATCTGTCTTTGTTAGAATATTTTTCTTTATCAAGAATGAGAATTCTTCTTCTGAAAAATCTAGAACCTGTCTTCGCAACATACCCAGTGCTGCATGATCTTTTCCTCTTTCTTTCATAAATCGAACCTGATATTCATATAGGCTATCTATTGAGACCTCTTTCCTTCTCAAAGAATCGACTACCACTTCTGCAGCTATTTTAGCAGCAATCATAGCTGTCCCCACACCATATCCATTAGTAGGAGTTACTTGACATGCTGTCTCACCAACAGCTAGAAACCCATACCAAACCATTGTTATGGGTCGTCTAATAATTATTTCTCTACCTCCTCCTCTCAGTATCTTATTATTCACATTACTTCTTGAATTGACGAAATCATTTACAATTGCTTTTGGTGATCTCTCGGAGAGTCCTTTCCCCACACCTGCACCTATATCTAGCACATCTTTATCCTCAAAATTGAACCAACTATAACCTTTCTCGTATCCATATCGGTAGTAAAGAACGTTTTTACTGATTTTTATATCTTGTATAGATACTTCTCCTTCTGTAACTTCATGTAATTCTCTATGCACTTTTACCAAATCTTGGTCCTCTATCTTGATATTAAGATCTAATACTTCGATATTGCTGGTTAATATTCTAGCCTTACCAGAACAGTCAACCACCAATCTTGCGTTTTCAATCTCTCCTCCTTTTTTCTTTACTCCAACAACCCATTGGCCTCTCCCCATTGGTTCGATTATTTCAGTTTCAAAGTAAAATTCAGCACCAGCTTTTTCTGCAAGAGACAAGAGCCTTTCTTGGAGCAATTTTCTGTCAACTATCCAGTAATTATAATGAACTAGCTGGACAACACTTTCTAGATCAGGTGATAGAATAGCTAGATGTTCTCTATCCATTCTCCTCTCTTTACCTTTTGGAGCTGGAATACCAGAATAAGAAAAAGCTTCTTTCTCAACAGAATCGCACCAATCGTGACCTAGTTTATCTTTTGGTAGTTTTTCAAATACCTTCACCTTTAATCTCGCATTTGCAAGATGAAATGCTAGTACACACCCTGCGATTCCTCCTCCAACGATAATAACATCGGTATCTTTGCTCTTCTTATTCTTAGGCATCAATTTGAATTACAATTACATATTCTTTAGTTTTATCCAAAAGGTGATAGAAAGTACTTACGACCATACTATTTCTAATAAGTAAGTTAACCCTGCAACTAACAAAGCAGCTGGTATTATCTTTAGAGCATAAATGATTTTATTTTCTTTGGATACAGCTCCCAAGAAAAGACCTAATACTATCACTTCAACTGCTATAACTCCAAATGCTATCCCATAAGCAGCATACATAGGCAATCCCACTAAAACAAAGAAGAATGGAGAAATCGCTATAACTGAGAATATAAATGGTGAAATACCATCAACTGCAGCTATAATAAGAGCTGTCCAGAAATTTGCTTTTGTAATCTTAGTATTATTTAAGTCCGCTACCATTATTTCTTCCAGCTCTTTCCTTTCTTTGGTTCTTTCAGCTTTCTCAGTCAGATAAGCAATCCAGAATCCTGAAACACCCATAGCTATACTGGCACCAATACCTGTAGATATGAGAAGTTTAGCGCTTTCAGCAGTATTTGCATCCGACGCATATAGTACAAATGAGCCTAGTATAATTCCTAAAGCTGTTAGTGCTCCATCAAAACCATTCATAACAAAATATCTACGGAGAATATTGTCCCCTTCAGCTAGAGCTAGAATCTCTCTGATTTCGCGAATCTTTTTCAATTGTTTAATCACTGTAAGTAATCTTATTCTCAACAATCAATAATCGGATATAAACATTATGTTTTCTAAATTGAAACCCTTTTAAGACTCTGAACATTCGACAAAATTACTTTTACACTTTTAACCTACTCTCCAAAAGTATTTTAAAACAAATTTTCCAACTTTAACTAGAGGAACTTTAAATGCAAGTTTTTTTTGATAAGACCTTAGAGAAGGAATTCGAGAAAATTTACTCGAAATTCAAATCTATTGAGCAAAAAGCGGATGCAGCATATAATCAAGATTTGGATTATCTAGCTAGAAGACTACAGATTTTCGATCCATGTCCATCAATGTGTAAGAAAGAGAATTTTAACTCTGCAGCTATCGACGGTTCTGGTGCTGAAAGTATAATTTCTCTAAATGATATTTCAATCCATTTACTTACAGCTGCATTTGCTGCTGATACAACCCATTTTGAAGAAGGTACTACCAAGCATCTCAAGGTTTCACCTCCTGTATGTACTCATCCTGAAGGTATAACTAGGTTGATTCTTTTGAGAGAGGATAAAAAAAATGAGGTTTGGAAAGAATTTCTTGATTTTATTCTTTACAACTATAATGATAATCTGGAGGATGTTGTTACAAGAGTCCTTAGGGACATCGTTGAAACTTCCTTTAAGGAACAGAAACCGAATGATCCAGTGCCAAAACTAACAACAGAAGCAAATATCAAAATGGTTGCTACAGTTATCGGATTAAAACTTCATAAAGGCAATTTCAAAGATTTCTCATCATGGATGGTTTCTCCTAGAGCAAATGCTCCAAGAGGGTGGTTTGAGCAATTCAGAGAAGTTCTTGAATATTCAATCGCAAAAGCTTTACTAGATTCTGAAATCGATTTCAAATACCTCTTCATAGATGGTTCAATGAACATGCTTATGGATCCAGGACAAAAACAACCTCGATTGGCGGCAAATTACCTGCTCCGAGATATTAACTTGAAAGCTCTACAAAATGACACTTGTGTTGTAGCAGTAAGTAAAACAACCACATTTCCCTTTATCTACAGACTAGCAATTGACTTAGAGAAAAAGCTTGGAGAGGAGAAAAAGTGGTATATTAGAATCCCTACAGAATCTAGAGACAATTTTGTATTGAACATTCTAAAAGATAGACCTCACATACCTCCAGCTTATGGAGTAACATACCTCTTTCATTTCTCATCTGAAGTACCAATTTTGCGTATAGATTTGGATGAAAAATGGTGGAGAAAGAATATCCAGTCAAACGACAAGAAGAAAGAGAAAGATAATGAAATAAATCTCTTCAAAGATATTGATTGGCTTGCGAGAGATGTAAGATATTACGGTTATTTCTTTGATTTAGCATTTGCTCATAATACAACTATCGTTCGTTTTCCAGAACGAGACGATGTAGCAGAAAGAATGATAGATTACTTCACAGAACAAGGGGAAGATCCCAAAATGTTTATACATCCAAGAAGAAGATTAGGATTAATGTAGAAAGGTGAAAAGAGTGGAATTAGAATTACCAGGTCCAATAGGTGTTTTAGCAGAAGGGGATATATCGACCTTAGATGTAGTTTGTTCTGATATTAGGTTTCAAATTGGTGAAATACTGATAATCAAACATCCCAGTGAATTTCGTTATTTCTTGTTTAGAGTTATGAACTATGAAAATATACTTCGTAGTATTCGTGATATGACAGAATTAGCAGCAAATTTCTTGAAGAATAGAGAAGCATATATTGCGAGAGTTGAATCAGATAAACTAGTAAAAGTACATGGATTGTTAATGGGTTACAGTGAGTATGATTCAGATCAAAGTAGATGGGTCTTTAAGAAACCTAGAATCTTACCACCTCACTTCTCAGAAGTTTACAGAGGTGCAGAATGCCAAGATGCTCTAGCAGATTTGTTAGAGGATGAAATTGGCAGAGATATTGAAGTAGGTAAATTGTTGATTGGGACTACAAGTATGGCAATTCCAATTAAAATCAACTTAGAATCTCTTCCAATGCATGTGCAAGTTGCAGGTACAACTGGTGCAGGAAAATCTTTCTTCATGTTGACTTTTATCACCTCAGCATTGAAAACAAATCTAACTAATTGGGCTTTGAATAAAGATCTCAAAGATAAAGTATCAGTGTTTATGGTTGATGTTCATGATGAGTATATGAAAGGATTACCCTTCCAAGACAAAAGAAAAGGAATTGTTGATGTAGCTAATTCTGTTTTAAAGGGAGGAAATGATCAATATGATGCACTTTTTGGTGATAAGTTCTATCTAACTAGAGATTTAGAAGCAATTCCAACTGAAATGCAGAAAATAGCTAAAGCCATACGATTTAGACGACAAGATCTTTTTGTAAGTGATATAACTTCTGTGATGACAGTATCGGATCAGATGCTCGGTTTTATGAACAGAGCTCGAGGAATTGAAAATGATTGGATAACAAAAATTGATGAATTAGATGATACTGAAACACTTGGTTTTGCCCCTGGGACAGTTAGTGCAGTAAAAAGAAGACTCTATCCAATAATAAAATCACCAATTTTTACTAAAGATGAATTTAGTGATTTAGCAGAGATTATCTACAATATGGAGCAAGGACATTTCTATAATTTCAGCACAGCTCTTCTCACATCAAGTGAACAATTTGTAGTAATTACTATGGTTGCTAGAACTCTCTTTGCATTGAGACAAGCACTGATGTCTTCAACAAAATGGGATCAATTCAAGGAACAACTCTACTCAAAATTACCACATAAAATTGCCCAAGAATTACTTGGTGAAACAGCTGATAGTAAGTATTCAATCAAGGACCTTTATGTTATTGGAAAGGACAAAATGAAAACAGTTGATCAACTTCCAATTGTTATGATAACAGTTGAAGAAGCACCAAGTATTTTAGGTTCTCAAATGTCAAAAGAAGGAAATGTTTTCATTGATATTTCCAGACAAGGAAGGAAATTTAGGATAGGTTTGTTGCTGATTACTCAGAACATATCCTCAATGGAACCAATAATCTTAGCTAATACAAATACTGAACTCAACATGATGTTAGGAAATGAAATTGAGATTCGAATGGCAATTCTTAATGCAAGTAACAATATCGCTGGTTTCGAAAACGAGTTTAAGGTTTTAAGCAGAGGAGAAGCAATTCTTACCAATTCTCTTAGAAATGTGCCACTACCTGTAAAAGTTAGTAATGTCCCACTGTATATAGAGCAAGAGTTACCTTTCTTTGAAAAACCATTTGAGAAACTCAAAATCAAGAAAACAAAAACACAATCAACAGAAGTGCCACTTTAAATGGTGAAAATATGGTAAAGATTTTACATTTTTCTGATACTCATATATCTCATAGAAGATATCGTGATGTACGTGACTCTTGGAAACTAGATCAACGAGTAACATGGATTGAGGAAGACTACTGTATTGGTTTTGAACAGGCTATGGAAATAGCAGTACAAACAAAACCTGATTATGTTATTCACTCTGGAGATTTATTCGATATTCCCGTGGGAAGAAATTTATCAGGACCTAGTGAATACTCACGAACTTTTGTTATTAAGACACTAAAGAAGTTTTTCAAAAAAACATCTAGTAAGATTCCGTTAATAATCATAGATGGCAATCATGGAACATATCAGACTAGAAATTATAGCACTCTTGAGTTTGTTGAAGCTGCTTTTCCAGAGAATGTTCATGTTTTTACAAGTTATGAATTAAAAGATGCTATACGAAACAACACTCCCTTAGTTCAAGAATTTGATGAAGTTAAATTCTTTTTGTTTCCCTATTTTCAATTTGGTAAGTTAGAAAATTGGGCAACAGCATATGAGGAGTGGTTACGGACTAACCAACAACCCGATTCTGATAAGATCTCCATAGCTGTTGTACATGGTATGGTACGAGGTATGGATCTACATGAATTGATTCTCCAATATAAGTATGATTATGTTGCTTTGGGACACGATCATAAGCAAAGGAAAATTAAACAAAATGCCTGGCAAGCTGGAAGTACTGCTAGACATTCTTTTGCAGAAAGAAATCAAGAAAAAAGTGTTTTAGAAGTTCAAATTCAAAAAGGGGAAGACCCAATTGTCTTACCTAAAATGCTAGAAATTGTGAGATCAATGCATCAAATCGATTTTCCACTCCAAGTAGATATGAATGCAGCTGTTTTTGAGACAGAAATACAAGAACATGTTGATAAATTCAAGAAGAAATACAATGGTGAAACAGCTGTAAGATTGAAAATAAAGTTTAGTGGTGCTGTCCTACTTTCAAACTGGTGGGGGATGGAAGATACTCTTATTGATATCCAAAAAGATGTTTTTGGAGATGACTATAACTTACTTGAATTTAGATGGGATTCGAGTGAAGTTTCCAAACGTTCACCATTAAGCTTTCAGAAAGGAGCGAAAGTGCATGATTATCTTATAGAGGATCCAGTTAAGGACTTTGAGCGATATATACGATCACTGAGTATAGAAAATGAGCAACAAGCTAAGAAATTCATTGAACTAGGCAGCAAAATTATAGAAGAAGTATTCAAATCATCAGCTTCTATTTTAAAGGAGGAAGGCGAATAGGATGAGAATACTGTGGATACAGGCGAAAAATTTCAAATGTTATAGTGACATCAAAGTTCCATCTCAAGGTATTCTACCAGAAGGATTAATATTCGTAGATGGGGATAACTCTGTAG
>CAZPXJ010000005.1:0-15709 GCA_964590855.1 uncultured archaeon | reverse complement strand
TATGCTTTATTCTATGATCCTACAACGACAAAAGAACTAGGAACCAAGGATGATCTAATTAGACGCGGTTATGCTGAGACAAAAGTTGAAGTCGCATTTGAAATTGACAACAAATACTATCTCGTTCAACGGGAGCATAGTAAGAAGACAGCAGTTCAAGCATACCTACAAGAGATTGATTCTACTTCAGCTTTACAAGGAAAGATAAGTGGAACCAAAAAAATTAGTGAGGGTGTTGTTGAAGTTGATAAAAAAATTACAACTCTTTTGAATATAACAAAAGAAAAAGCACTGAGTACTGTGATTGTGCGTCAAGGTGCAGTTCAAGATTTAGCAGAAGCTAAAGGAGCAGATCTTAGGAATATTATCTACGAACTTTTCCAACTTGATTTCTATAGAGATAGAGCTTTAAACATTATTAAGGAGAAAAAAGCACATCTTGACGAAGGAAAAGAAAAATATAGTATCAAAAGAACAACTGAGGATATTGAAAAGGAAATTGAAGAAACTGATAATTCAATTAAACAATCTAAGAAGGATATTGATATGTATGATTCTACTTTAGAGAGATTACAAGCAGATATCAGTAATTTTCCAGATTTCAAAAAGGTTCAGGAAATAAATGGATTGACACAAAGATTAGATCAACAAAATCGGATGATAAAATCTAAGCAAAATGCTATATCTGAACTTGGAAAGAAGTTTGATTTTAAAGAACCTATTGTACAAAAAGATATAGAAATTAAAAGTAAGGAGCTAGAAAAAATTATTGAGAAGAATCTTGAAGAAAAAGAGGTAAAAGATAAGGAAATTGACATTTTAAAAGAGGAAAAAAGTAAGTCAGAAATTGAACGTGAGAACTTTACTATAAGAAAAGAGAGTTTAGAAAAGATTGCAAAAAAAGGTGATAAGCCCAAGTGTGATGTTTGTGAACAAGAAATTAGCGAAGAGAAGTTCAAAGAATTACTCGATATCTCATCAAGAAACATACCAGCTTTAACGCAAGGGATAAAGAAAAAAGAAGAAGCAATAAAAACTAAACGCAATGAGTATGAGAAACTAGATCAAGCGAATTATCTAGTTCAGAGAGACATAAACGAGCTTTCTTCCTTAGTGAATGATATAGAAGAGTTAACTGACTTAAACATCGAAAAAGAAGGAATAGAGACTTCAATTCAAAATTCTTTACAAAATTACAAAGCTAAAAATTTGAATGATCTTGCTCAGAAGTTCAAATTAAACAATTTTAGTGAACTTTTTGACCATATAAAGACACTAGATGAGGATATTAAGAAAAATGAGCTTACTAGAAAACATACTTTGAATTCAATAAAAGAGAAATCTGAACTTATTGAAAAGCTCAATAGCCAAATTGAAGGTAATAAGAAGAAAGAACTAGAGCTGGCTAAAATTGATATGGAAATCTCAATTTTTGATGAGGTGAGAACACTTGTTGAGAAATTTATTGCTGAAGATTTAATATCTAATCGAATGCTTGCAGGAATCCAACAAGCTACTAGGGGTTACATCTACCTTTTCACAAAAGGAAGATATTCAGAACTATATCTTGAACCAACTAAAGCTAAAACTCTAAACATGAGCATCAAAGATGAGGAATTGGGTTTTGTGAAAAGTCAGAATCTTCTTTCAGGAGGAGATAAAGCGGCAATTGGACTTGGATTGAGGATCGGTATTAGTGAGCTTCTAAAAAGAATTAGACCTACAAAGGATTCTCCTATAGAACCTCCCAAAATGGATATTCTCGTACTTGACGAACCATTAGGGTCTCTAGATGAGGATAGAAGAGCTAAAGTTATTGAAGGCTTAATCACAGAGAAACGTTTCAGTCAAATCTTTTTGATAACTCACACAAATATTAGAAGTAGATTTAAAGCTCCAATGATAACAGTACAATCAAGTTCAAGAGGAAGCACTGTTTCGTTCCATTATTCTCCATCAGAAGTGGAAGAAGAGGCAGAAGAATAGATTAAAGTGGGAGTATTTTTTGTAGAAACTTTCACAAGATTTTTCAATAAAGTCCGAAACTATAGTTTAATGATACCTGGAACTCTTCGCCCTTTACCTAAAAAAGTTAAAGAAGTAAAAACTGAAGCTGACAAACTCCTAAGAACTGTTGAATATGATATTAATACTACAAAAGATATCTATGCTGATAGTTCAATATTTACTTTTGAGGAAATAAAAACCCATCACATCAGAGTTTTAGACCAATATTCTCAACTCGTTCCATTAACTAGAGAAGCTGATAAATTGGTTGATAAATATGTTAATGACTATCTATTAAACCAACTTGTTTACGGACTTTTTACTAAACTGGAAATGACGGAAAGAAGATTGAATAGTGATCTACAGCGTATAGATACCATTCTTATGTCTAAAAGGAAGAAATATATCGAAGAGATGATCCCCAGAGTGAGGGATGAGATGAAGAGCAAATTGTCGTTCATGAAAGACTTATCATTTGATGAAATCCTGGAGAAAGGTCAGATTTACGGAACTACAATTAGTGAAATTGTTGGTAAAATCGGTGCAATACGTGACGAGTATCAAAAACTGTCTTCTGGCTCATTTGATGTATCAGAATTTTATGCCTATCTTGATGAAAAACTCTACAAAGTTGAAGAAGAGCTAGCTGAATATGAATTGATACTTCGTACCTGTAAGATGCAAATGATTTCAGAGGAAGCAGAACAGTTAATTGAAGAAGGTAATATAATTAATAATGAATTCGAAATAGCACAGACAAGTGAACTCGTAATCAAAGGAGATCAGTTTGTTAAGAAAGCTTCTGATAAATTGCTAGAAATGACCGAATTGAAGATTTCCTTGCCTAAGCGAGGTATAACCAAAGAATTCTCAAATAATTTCAAGAAACTTTCTTCTCAATATGAATCCCAGAAAATCAGTCTGTCGAATATTACGAGAGATCTGGGGAATAAAACAACTAAGCTTTCCTCACAGATTATAAGAATTAATGCAATAAAAGAAATAGCAGCTTCAGATGGGGAAGAAGTTTTTGAAGTAATTGAAATGCTTAATATAAAGCGTAAAGGTACATTTAAGACAGTTGTACAAAATGGTGCGTTTCCTGTTTTTGAAGTAAGTCCTTTGGGAAAACTGAAAATGCCTTTAGGCGTGAAAATTACCACACCAATGATCGAAGAAATACTCAAAGTTTTAGATGAAATTGAACAAACTCCAGTTAAAGAAGATCTAAAAAATCAATGGTCAACTTTCAAAGTAGGAGAAGTAACTGATGCTGTTGGTAGAAAATTATCTCCTGCATGGAATAAAACAAAAGAAGTAACCAGTAAAACTGGTAAAAAGATTGGTGAAGTAAGTAAAAAAGCTTACACGGGTACTAAAAATTTAGTTTCTTCAACAGCTGAAAAAATGAAATCAAAAGAGGGAAAAGAAAAGAAAGAGAAACCTCCTAAAGAAAAGAAGAAAAAGGAATCGAAAGAGAAACCTCCAGCTGAAGATATGGATACATCAATTCCTACTCCTCCTGAAGACGAAAAAGTAAGTATTCCTCCCCCACCAAGTGACCTATAAGCACAAAGGTGTTAAACAATTGTCAAAATTCCTAGAAGGTATAAGACATTTTATTTTTGATGTTGATGGAACTTTACTTTTAGGAAAACAGTCTTTACCTTTTGCTCGCGAAGTAATAAAACTATTACAAGAACAGCAGTTGGATTTTACTATCCTTTCAAATAATTCATCCTATTCTATAGAAGAAAACCTTGCTAGATTAGAGAATGTATTAGAAGTAGAATTAAAACCTGAGAATATTTATACTTCAACGCATGCAACAATAGACTATCTATTAAAAAATGAGATAACTTCATGTTATATCTTAGGTACTCCAGGTATGAGGAAGGATTTAGAGAAGAAGGGAGTTAAAAATAATTCAGAGAATCCTCAAGCAATAGTTCTTGGATTTGATAAAACCCTAGACTACGAGAAGATTCAGCGCACTGCTCTTTTACTTCAGAATGAGGAAAGAATTCCCTTTTTTGCAACACATTCCGATAACACATGTCCAACCGAAGAAGGTGATATCCCTGATGTAGGTTCATTTCTAAAGATGTTTGAACAAGCAACTGGAAGAACAGCTGATATTATTTTCGGGAAACCAAACGAGATAATGCTAAAACTGTGCTTATCTAGAACGAACGTAGATTTTTCTGAAGTTTTAGTTATAGGAGATAGAGTGGAAACAGACATAAGAATGGCTAGTTCTGTTGGTGTCAAAAGTGTTTTAGTACTAACAGGAGAAACCAGACTAACTGATCTTGAAAATAATACTATCTCTCCCACAAAAATATGGGCGAATCTTGAAGAACTTTACAATTTCCTAAGTTGAATTATTTTAACATTTTAACTAGTGATTTTAGCTCATCCCACTGTTCATGGGTATGAATCCAACCTAAAACAATCCTATCAATAACCTTCTCTTGTTTGTATTTTTTCAGCAGTTCAAACTTTTCTGTGACTTCTTCGATTGTTCCAGTTATCCCAAAATCATTTACTATTTCTAAGATATCTCCTTTTGGAACACTATTCGATATCTCCCAAGAGAGTTCTCTTATTTTCGAGATGAATTGATTTGAATATCCATGGTCTTTCAGTATTTTATTAGAACAGTTTTTAGCTATGTCTTTAGCTATATTCCAAACTGTCAATGATATTTTGCCATTTACAGGAATAATTTGCATCATTCCATATGGGACAATTTTGAATGATTCATTGACTGAAGAACTAGTGTGAACTCTTGTCAAAGCTCTTTCAATATCATATGACGAAATACTATTTAGGAGTAGATAATCAGCAGTTTTCATAGCTAGTTCGATCATTTTATCTCCCATTCCTCCTATAGCTATCGGAGGAAAATCATCATAATCTGTTTGAGTTTTTCTTATATCCACAATCTGAAGTAAACTCTTTATTGCTTTCTGAAAACTCGAAAAAGGTTGATCATAGATTGTGGGATCATTGATTATCTCAGGATTACCTATCCCCAAACCTAATCCGAATCTTTTTGGAAAATTACTGTAAGACCATACACTAAGAGCGAATAAAACCTCTAAAGAGTAGTAGAAGGGTGAAGTGATACCTGTCCAAAATTCCATATCAGGTATGACCTTGAGCAATCTTGCTATATCCATGAAAGCATTATTTATCGGTGGATTATCTCCTATCCAGATGCTTTTAACACCTATTTTACGTGCATTCAAAGCATAAAGTTCTTTGAGCTCTCCAGACATTTTAATTGGGAGAGATAAACCAACTTCCATATCGAGAAGTTTACTTACATCTACTTATTTCTTTGCCCAAAATACTCTTGTATCAATGATAATTTTTTATACATGCTGTCGCAACAAGACAAGAAAGGTGTGTAAATGCAAAACATCCTTACTCGAAGAAGTATTCGTAAATTCAAAAGTAATCATGTTACAGACGAGATGATCAACCTGATACTAAAAGCTGCTATGGCAGCACCATCAGCTGCTAATAAACAAACATGGGAATTCATAATCATCAAAGATCGTAAGATACTTGACTCTATACCCGAAATCCACCCATATTCTAAAATGACTCAGGAAGCACCAGTTGCTATACTTGTTTGTGGAAATACTCAGAGAGCGGATGCAAGAGGATTTTGGGTACAAGATTGCGCTGCAGCTTCTCAGAATATCTTATTAGCAGCAAATTCTTTGGGATTAGGAAGTGTTTGGTGTGGAGTATATCCAGTTGAAGACCTTGTAAAATCATTCAAAGAGATATTCAATTTACCAGAATATATTTACCCCGTTTCTTTTATACCAATCGGTTTTCCAGCAGAAGAAAAACCCCCTTCAGAAAGGTATGATAAAAACAAAATTCATCATGAAAAATGGTAAAAGAAATGAAATAGTCTTTTCAGACCATTTTTGCAATAATATTTTCTCTATTAAATATCGATGTAGCTATTTTGAATAGAATGAGAATTATTATTATCATTATCCCTACTCCCCCAAAAAGTGTAGCATAAGAATTGAATAGGAAAAGGATCATTTCTCCACCAATTAGAAGGATTAGAGGTAAAACAACTAATGACCCAATTTGATAAGAATCTCGAACACTTTTGACTTTTGTTGAGACCATTATCATTAATTCTACGCTGATTGTAGAGAATAAAGGACCAAAGATGAACACAAAAGCGATTGAAAGGAAATTAGGGAAGAGGATGAATTGTAATTTTTCATACAGTATTAAATCGGTGATAATCATGTATCCTATTGCAGCTGCTGCAGTTCCAATAAAAGAAGGAAGTAGAGATGAGAGTATCTTAGCTGTTACAATCTCTGATTCTGTAATAGGTGAAGCTAAAATCGCTTCAATTGTTTTTCTCTCTTTTTCACCAACAACTGTTTCTGATGCGGTTACTGCAGGTATGATAATTGGAAGTAATAGTACTGTGATGAATAAAACGTAAGCAATCATAACCATTGTCTTGCCTAGTACATCCAAACTATCCCATCCTCTTACAGTTTTTGCAACCAGATCTGCAACCAAACCACTGATATCAGCTTCTGTCATATCACCAACATCTAGTTTAGACATTGGCAATAGAATTGCTAAGGGAAAGAGAACAGCAAACATAAGAGGTATACCAATAATTGCTGCCATAACATACTTTGATTTAGTAAATTCTCTGAGATCTTTTCTAGCCAATGCCCATACTCTTCTGAAATTCATTGCATCTCCTCCTCTTCTTTAATGGGTCTATTTGCGCTTTCTACTAGCTCCAAATAAATTCTCTCCAAAGTCGGAAATTCATGTTTGACTTCGATAATTGGGAATTTTAGATTGACCATAGTTTCAATGATGTGTGATGTTTCCTTTTCTATATCTGAAATATAAATTGATACAGATTTTTTTTCAGGATTCATTTCCAGAACCTCATAGCCACTTTCCTGGATGTGGTTTTTTATTATGTCATTCCAATTTGAAAATCGAAAGACTGTATAACTTTCATCTCTTGAAAGTTCTCTCAATTCTGAAGGACTACCTTGGGTTATTAATTTTCCTCGATTGATTATGCCGATTCTTGTGGCTAATTTCTCAGCTTCAAAGAGATTATGAGTACATATAAAGAAAGTTCGTTTTTCCGTTTTTGCTAACTTTGTAATCTGATCTCTAACAATTTTTGCAGATTCAGGTGCTAAGGATGCTGTTGGCTCATCTAGAAAAAGTACAGAAGGATTGTGTATCATAGCTCTAGCAATTGAAACTTTTTGTCTCATTCCTTTAGATAATGATCCAGCCGGTAAATCTATTTTTTCGGTTAAATCAAAAAGATCAACTATTTCTTCTATTCTAGGATTTATTTCTTCTTTTGGAATACTATGTAATTGTGCAATAAAACTAAGATTTTGGCGCACAGTTAATCTTTCATATAAAGCAGGTGTCTCAGTCAGGAGACCTACTTTACTCCTTACATCACTAGCATCTTCTACAGTATCGGATCCTAAAATTCTAGCACCCCCAATAGAAGGTCTGAGAATAGAGGTAAGAAGTCTTGTTGTGCTAGTTTTGCCTGCACCATTGGGACCAAGAAGGCAATAGATTTCAGATTCTTCTATTTTAAGATTTAAATCATTAACAGCTCTAAGATAGACTTTTCCCTTATTTCTTTTGATTTCATAATCTTTGGTAAGTTGTCTGGTTTCAATGGCTAGCATTGTACTCAAGAAAAAAAAATCTATCGAGATAATAAAGATTTAGAAGATGGAAAACAACTAGTTTTCCTTATCGATAATTTTCCTTAGACTATCAACTACTGTCCAAACTTCCTCAAAAGTGGTGTGAAGAGCAACAGGAGTAAATCTTAGTACGTTAGGAGGTCGAAAATCATGAATGATGTTATACTCCAATAGCTGATCATGAATGCTTTTTGCATCTTCATGTTCAAGAGCTATATGCCCACCTCTTTGGTTAGGCATACGAGGAGTACCTATGGTAAAGCTGAATGGCTCTTCTGTTAGAAGGTTGTCGACCAGATAAAGTAGATATGATGTCAATTTTAATGATTTCTCTCGGATATTTTCTATTCCTGCTTTTAGTATGAGGTCTAAAGATCCTTCCAAAGCTGCGGAACCTAAAATAGATGGTGATGAGATTTGCCATCCTCCTGCGCTTTTTGCTTGTTCGAAATGTAAATTCATCTCGAATTGTTTCTCTTTGATATACCCAAACCAACCTGTTAAAGCAGCTTCTTTGTCAAAGTGTTTCTCATTTACATAAATGAAAGCACTAGCTCCTGGACCAGCATTAAGATATTTGTAACTGCACCAGAAAGCGAAATCAACGTCCCACTCATCAAACTTGTGAGGAACTACTCCAACAGAGTGACTGCAATCCCAACCAATTAACACACCTTTGCTATGAGCGTTCTTAGTGATTCCTTCAATATCCAAAAGTTGCCCACTTCTGAAAAGAACCGAAGGCAGAATAACTAATGCAACATCCTTGGTAATTGACCTTTTTATCTTTGCTTCATCTAGGGTTCGTCCATCTTCACTTTTAACTAGTTTCAAATGCTTTGCTGGATCAAGATTCTTGAGTTTAACTTGACTTTGAAGAGCATAGATATCAGTTGGAAAATTCAATTCATCAGCTAGTATCTTGGTTCTCTCTTCATCAGGTTGATAAAATGTACTTACAAGAGAATGAAGATTAACTGTTGTTGTTCCGGTTGCAACTACTTCTTCAGGTTTTGCTCCCACTAAAGATGCAGCTTTTTTACCCAAATTCTCAGCTTGGAAGAACCAAGGATGTTTTTCATGTGTCCACCCCTGAACTCCTAATTGTTTCCATTCATCTAAGACTCTCAGTAAAGAAGAAGCTGCTTCTTTTGAAAGTAAACCAAGAGAATTACCATTGAGATAAATTGATTCATTAGGAATAAAAAATTGATCACGATAGGATTGTAAAGGATCACTTGAATCCATTTTTTTTGCGTAATCTTTGCTGAACTCGTAGGTATCGCTCATATGCTTCAAGTAAAACTAGAAGATGGTAATAAATAGTTTGTGGGTGTATATGTGTGAGAAATAGAAAGAAGAAAAAATCTGCGAAATTTTTTTAAGTTTCTTTCTTCGCAGAAAAGTTAAAGCAATAACTGCGCTAAACAAGATTCTATAAAGATAACTTAAACCATATACTATGGTTGTAATTGTATCTGTAGGGGTAGGAGTAACTGGTCTAACACCTGTCAACCATTCAACAGATTTATCTAAGTTGAACTCATAATCAAAGATTTGATCGAGGTAAGGATGGGTAAATATTTCGTTTATCAAACTATGTTGAAGAGCATACCAATTATGGTTGAGTTCTTCATTAATCTGGTTTCTATCGATGGTATAACTATATGCCTTTCTAATTGTAGTACCTTTCATTCTGAAATAAGTATTTAATGAATATTACTAAGAGTTTCATGAATAAAATTACGAGACAAAAAATGTCTATGATTTTACATCAGCATTGCTCTTTTGAGATACTCCCAAGTGTACCCTGCTTGTTTCTCCACAATCTTCTCTGGAGTTCCTGTAGCCACTAAGTTCCCTCCTTGTCTACTTCCACCTTCAGGTCCCAAATCTATGATTCTGTCTGCGATTTTAACTAAATCCATATTGTGATCAATCAAGACTATAGTATTCTTCTCATAAGCTAATTTCTGAAGAACAATAATCAGTTTCTCAATATCATAGTAATGTAAACCTTGAGAAGGCTCATCAAGTATGAAGATGTTGTTAGAATGTTTCTGTTTAGCTAATTCCCTTGAAATCTTTAATCTCTCAGCTTCTCCTCCCGATATCATAGTTGTTGGTTGTCCCATTTTTAGATACCCTAAACCTACTTCAGTAGCCAATTTTAATGGCTGATGAATACTATCGATTTCTTTGAAAAAGTCTGCAGCATCCTCTAAAGTCATCTCCAATATGTCTGAGATAGTTTTCTTCTTGTAACGAGCTGTTAATACTTGTTTCTTATACCTCTTACCTTTACAAAGAGGACATAGTAACCATACATCTGATAAGAATAGTAATTCTATTCGTTTTTCACCCAACCCACGACATTCTCTACATTGTCCATAATTGGTGTTATAACTGAAGTGACCTGAGTTAAATCCTTTAGATTTTGCATCTGGCAATTTTGCATAGAATTGTCTTATTTCATCAAACACACCAAGGTATGTTGCAGGATTGGATCTTCTAGATTTACTTAATGTTGATTGATCTACTACAACTACTTTTGAGAGATTTTCATACCCAGAAAGTTTCTTGTGCTTACCAACTTCAAGTTTCTTTCCTGCTATTTCTCTTTCCAAAGTTTTTTGTAAAATATCAATTACTAATGAAGACTTACCAGCACCTGAGACACCGGTTACAGCAGTTATAGTCCCTATTCCGAACTCAGCATTGATATTCTTCAAATTATTTTGTTCTGCTCCTTCAATTCGTATAGCTTTCTCATAATCTCTTCTGTCACTTGGTGTGAGAATTCTATGTTCTTTGGATAGATATCTACCAGTTAAAGAATTAGGATTCTGTAAAACTTCAGAAGTAGGTCCTTCAGTAACAACCTCACCACCAGAATCTCCACCTAAAGGTCCTAATTCAATGAGATAATCTGATTCACTTATAATTATATCATCGTGTTCCACTATGATAACATGGTTGGAGTTATCTCGAAGTTTCTTCAGAGTACTAAGCAATTTATCTATATCGCGTGGGTGTAAGCCGATAGTGGGTTCGTCAAGCACGTATGTTACTCCTACTAATCCTGAACCAATTTGTGAAGCTAACCTGATTCTTTGTGCTTCTCCATTTGATAGTGTGCTTGATCTTCTGTTCAATGTAAGATAACTCAGTCCAACATCAACTAGATACTCAGCTCGTTTTACCAATTCAGTTATGATTCTCTCTGCGATTTTCTTGTCTCGTTTATTTAGTTTCAGAGAATTCAAGAAAGCTAAGAACTCGTCAACAGCTACTGATGACAGATCGTAAATTGATTTATTTCCAACGGTTATTGCTAAAATCTCAGGTTTGAGCTTATGACCCGAACAATCCGGACAACTGTATTCAGTGAAGTATTTGTTGTATCTTTGTTTATATTCTATACCCCATGTAGAATCTGTGGGTTCAGCTAACCATTTCTCCCATCTAGGAATCAATCCTTCCCATTCCGATCTTTTAATGAATTCAGAGGAAGATCTTTCTCCTTCTCTTTGAATCTTTAGATTAACAACTTCTCCCTTAGAGCCGTAGAATAATGCTTCCAGCTGTTGAGGAGTAAGATCTTTCAAAGGGGTTTCAACTGTAAAACCATAATGATCTCCAATTGACTTTAGCATGTTTCTTCTCCAAGAGGTGGGATTGTTCATCCTCTGAACAGTATATGGACCGATAGCTCCTTGAACAATAGATTTATCCCAATCAGTTACGATTTTTCTCAAGTCTAGCTTTCTGATGGAACCCAAACCTGTACAAGTTACACAAGCACCTGAGTAGTGATTGAAACTAAACAATCTTGGATGCATCTCTTCAGGTGCTTCAAATTCATGATCCATACATTCTGCATAAGTAGAATAGGTTTTCCTATCTCCATTATTGTGTATTTCAACTCTTCCTTTTCCTATTTTAATTGCAATTTCAAGTGCTTCATATAACCTTGATTCATTGTCTTTTGAGATTATCATTCTATCGATAATCGCAGATAATGATTTAGCTTTTTTCTTTCTTACTTCATCATCAAGATAGTATTCTTCATTATCAATTAATGCTCGTGCATAACCTTGCTTTACTAATTCCTTAATAGCCTTCTGAACATCGATTGTTTCACCATTTGAGAGAGAACTAGCTACGATAATGTTTTCTCCTGAGAAATCTTTTAGTATTGATTTGTTAAGTTCAGAAACTGTACTTGTTTCTAGGACAATGCCACATTTTGGACAATGCGGAATACCTATTTTAGAATATAATAATCTAAGATAATCGTAAATTTCTGTGGTTGTTGCTACAGTAGATCTAGGATTTTTAGATATAGAGTGTTGATTTATTGCTATCGAAGGTGTAAGACCTATGATATCTTCAACATCTCCTCTCTCTGCTCGGACTAGGAACTGTCTAGCATAGCTGGACAAGCTTTCAACGAACCTTCTTTGACCTTCAGCAAATAATGTATCGATAGCAAGTGAACTCTTTCCCGAACCGCTAGGTCCAGTAATCACAACCAATTTTTCTTTGGGGATATCAATATTTATATTTTTCAGATTGTTCTTTGTAGCTCCTCTAACATAAAGATAGTTAGATGGATCTATATCTTCATCTAAATAAGATGATGGTGCAATTTTCTTAGGTAAATAGCCTTTCAAGAAGACCTTCTTCAAGGCTTGACCTGTGTAAGATTCCTCACAAGTCATGATTTCTTCTGGAGTTCCTGTCGCTACAACATATCCCCCAAATTCCTCTCCCCCTTCAGGTCCCAAATCAATAATATGATCTACTGTTTTGATAACATCAAGATTGTGTTCAATAATTATAATTGTATTATCCTTATCTACAAGTCTATGAAGAACTTTCAATAGTTTCTTAATATCCATAAATGATAATCCAGTTGTTGGCTCATCAAGGATGTACAAGGTGTTTCCAGTATCTTTTTTCGATAATTCTCTTGAAAGCTTGATTCTTTGAGCTTCTCCTCCACTTATTGTTGTAGAGGGTTGACCTAGTTTGATATAATCCAAGCCAACATCACATAGTGTTTGAAGTATTCTAGCTATCTTTGGTTGATTCTCAAAAACTTTCATCGCTTTACTGACAGTCATATCCAAAACATCAGCTATAGAATACTTTGTAAACTTAATTTTGAGTGTTTCATCATCAAATCTTCTCCCCTTACATATCTCACACTCTACTTCTACATCAGGTAGGAGCGACATCTCAATTGTGTGGAAACCATGCCCTTTACATGCTTCACATCTTCCTTCTTTTGTGTTGAAGGTGAATCTTGTCTTGTTATATCCTCTGATTTTAGCTGTAGGTAGTTGTGCAAAAAGATCTCTTATTGGATCTAACAATTTTGTATATGTAGCTGGATTAGATCTAGAACTTCTTCCAATTGGTGATTGATCAATTACTACTACCTTATCTAAATTCTTGATTCCACTAACTGATTTATGTTTGCCAATTTTCTGTGTGCCATTATGAAGTTCATTAACAAGTTTAGGATAAAGGGTGTCAGAGATAAGAGATGATTTACCAGAACCTGATACTCCAGTAATTCCAATAAAAGTTTGTAATGGGAACTTCACATCAATGTTCTTAAGATTATTGTGCCTTGCTCCTTTAAGTTCTAAGAATACATTGCTTTTTCTTCTTCTTTTAGGGATTGCTATTACTTCTTCTCCTAGAAGATATCTAGCTGTAACTGATTTTTTTGCATCTTCATGTGTTATATCGTTGGGATCTTTTGAGAATAATACTTCTCCCCCTTTCTCTCCTGCATAAGGACCTAAGTCAAGTAGAATGTCAGCATTTCTCATTGTGTCTTCATCGTGTTCTACAACAATGACACTGTTTCGCCCATCGCGTAATCTAATAAGCGAACTTAATAATTTCTCATTATCTCGATTAGCAAGTCCAATACTCGGTTCATCGAGGATATAATTTACTCCTTGAAGCTTTGAACCAATCTGTGTCGCTAATCTAGTTCTTTGAGCTTCTCCTCCGCTTAATTCATTTGCTGCTCTATCTAACGTAATGTAATGTAGTCCTACTTCCATCAGAAAATTAAGTCTATTTCTTATCTCCTTGACCAAGGGACCAGCAATGATTTTCTCTTCACCTTCTAATTTAACATCATCGAAGAATTCTAGACATTTGTCTATGGGCATTCTATTTAGTTCTGCTATGTTTTTCTCATGAAATAAAACAGCTAAACTCTCTGGTTTCAATCTGTTTCCTTTACAATCTCCACATGTTTCTAGATCCATAAACTTCTCTAAAATCTCTTTTCGGGACTTCGAAGTTACTCTATAATATGCTTCCATGGTATTAGGAATCAATCCTTTCCATCGAGTTAGATACTCCCCTTGACCTTGCCAAGTTGTATCCTCATTTCCCCATTCCCATTTGACTTTGAACTCTTTGTCACCAGCACCATAGAGTAAGATGTTCAGCTGTTCTTCAGTTAGCCTGTCTAATGGAGTATCAGTATCATACCCGTATTTTTTGATGATAGAGTTGATACTCTTCATCCCGATTCCGCTGTATGTAATGTAGTTGCCACTTGATGTAGTAGTTGCGATAGCGCCTTGTTTTATTGATAGTTTCTTATTAACAAATTTCTCAGGAACAATCTGTGGATTCTTACCTATTCCTTTACATCTCTGGCAAGCTCCTACTGGAGTATTGTATGAGAAATCTCTCGGGTTGAATTCATTAATTGCAATCCCACAAGTAGGGCATACTAATTTTGTTGAGAAGATTCTTGCTTTACTTTCCCCCAGTACTTTTAATTTGCCGTTTGAGAGTTCTAAAGCTAAAGTTACACTATCTCTAATACTTGGTTCATTTCTTCTCTCACAGGTATTCCTATCAACAATGATATCAATATCATGAGCTACATATCTTTCGAGAGATACTTCTTCATCATCAAGATTGACTTCTTTTCCATCAATAATTAATCTGTTATAACCATCTTCTTTCCATTGACCAAGTTCCTTCCTATATTCCCCTTTACGTTTCTCAAACATAGGGGCTACTATCTTAATTCTATCTCCTTCGAAAGTTGCAAAAATCTGTTCTATTATCTGTTCTGAAGGTTGAGCCTCTATTTTTACTTTGCAAGCTGGACAATGAGGAACACCTACTCTCGCGAATAAAACTCGCATATAATCAAAAATTTCTGTAAGTGTTCCTACAGTGCTTCTAGGATTTCTGGAAATTGTTTTTTGGTCAATAGAAATTGTTGGACGTAAACCCTCGATATGTTCAACATCAGGTCGATCAAAGTTACCTATAAACTGTCTAGCATAGGCTGATAAAGTTTCCATATATCTTCGCTGAGCTTCCATGAAGATGGTATTGAATGCAAGTGAACTTTTTCCACTTCCTGAGATCCCACTAATAACCACTAATTTATCATGTGGAATCTCAACTGAAACATTCTTAAGATTGTTCTCGTTTGCACCTTCTACCTTGATAGAATCCTTACCCACAATGTCCACCTAAAACTGTGCAGAGTTTGATATTCCATGGTCAATTTTTCAATATATAAAGGCGAGGATTTGTCTTAATCTCTCTTTCTTTCAATGATTGTAAAAAGATTTTTAAGCATAGACAAGCTTTGATTTTTTTGGTGATTTTATGGAATATAAAGGTCCTCCAAGCATGACCGAAGAGGAAATATATGATTTTCTTGATCAAATGAAAATAGCAAGAATATGCACTCTAAACAAGGATAGCACTATCCATTCAGCACCTGTTTGGTATTTGTTGAAAGATAAACAGATATTCTTCAGCACTCCTATTAAAAGTAAAAAAGCTCGAAATCTTAAAAGAAACTCTGTAATAACTGTAATGGTCGACAATCAAAATGAACAAAGTAAGGGAGTGATTGTCTATGGTACTCC
>CAZPXJ010000004.1:21722-60900 GCA_964590855.1 uncultured archaeon | reverse complement strand
AAGTGTAAATTTTTGATGCTTCTTTTTGCATAGTTTGGTTTTGTTTAGCTTCTTCGAGTTTTTGCTTATATCTTGTTTTCAACTCGACGTAATTGCTTTTATCAATCTCTCCATCATCAAACCTCTTTTCCAGAAGTTCGAGGAGTTCTTCATACATTTGTATCTCATGTTGTGTCACATTAATCACTAAGACATCATTGAAAGGGCTTTATTTAACCATTTTTTTAATTGTTTAGAACAATTCTTCAAGCATTAGGTTAAACGTTTGTAAAGGAGAAGTAAAAGGGTTAAACCAGATAGTTTAAGGTTAAACAAAATGGTGCGAGTTTGAGTCCGCCGCTGTAGATGAGTGAAGAAAATTTCTTCTTTTCATAATAATTCTGGGACTAATAAAAGTAAAAATGGTGCGGGGAGGGAGATTCGAACTCCCGAACCACTAAGGAACGGATTTCTCATTTTTTCTAACCCTTATCTTAGGCATTAAACCAAGATCTTAAGTCCGCCGCCGTTGGCCACTTGGCTATCCCCGCAATGAAGTTTAATTCTAACTACTATTATGAAACATGTTTGTTTTTTAAGATTTTTCATGTTGATTTGAATTTTATAGAAAAGTCTATGTTTCTACATGCTTTTTCTTATATTGCTTAACCACTACATAAAGGATTGCTGCTAATTCTACTCCAGAACAAGACCAAAGAAAAATGGGAAGAAAAGCAGGGTTAATTTTTCCCCAGTTTTTAGGTGTTATCTCATGTTCTATCTCAAAGCTTCCATATCCTTGATTGATTGTAGATTGATATGATTTGAAAGTGAATGGAGGGTTACCATATAATTCTGGATTACCAACAATTCCAGACCAGATAGTATACATTCCTAGAGGGAGGATTGAGTCATTGTAATGATATATTGTAACTGACATTATCGCATCTTTCGTTGTAATACCTGGTTCAATTTTATGTTTTGTAATAAAAATCCAGAAGAGATAACCAGCTGTGTAAGAATGATCCTCATCAAGTTCAATAGTCATCTGAGGGTCTAGTAAATTGCTATTTCCTGTTGTATATTCAAAGGTTGTTGTTGAGGGATTCCACATTTGAAAAACCATAGGTACATCAAAAGTAGCATAGGTATCCCCTATATGGATTAATTCAGGGGGTGGAGGCCAGGTTACATCAATTAACCTGATATGTATTACATTAGCCTTACCACTTGGTGGAACTAAAGTAAAGACAAGAACTCCAGAAACCGAACTAATAATAAACAACATAGTGAAGAAAAACAAAAGGGTTCTTGGGTTCTTGAGTTGCATATTAACTCTATAAAATCTAACTCCCATATTAGTTTTTTTCTAAGATTGTTGGTTTTTTTTCATAAATTTTTTACCATTCCTTTTAGAAAAAAGAATACTTATAAAAGGAATTTCGCGCCATAGTATGGTGTACTAAAATGGTATGTTTTAATATTCGAAAGAAAGTTATAATGTGTTTTTGTGTTTTCTTAATTTGCTTGTCAGCCTTGACAAGCAGTGGCGACACTAATATAAACATAGAGAAAACTGCTGTTGATTCTATTTCACAAGAAACACTAGATTTTGCTTATGAAAAAATGAAAACTCACTCAATAACTCAAAAGAAAGAGAAAATACGTGCACTATGTGCAGATACTCTTGATTGGGGTGTAGATAATATTGAAGCAGAAAGAGTTTTTGGAGGTTCTGAAGATGCTACAGATATTGGAGGAGATTATACTGGAGACGGAATCAAGGTTGCTGTAATTGATAGTGGTATTGATAAGCTGTCAGGTAGTTTGCATCATGATTTCACTGGGAAAATAGCCTATGAATATGATTTCTGCTATGGTGATAGTAGTGCAAATGATAATTTTGGGCACGGAACACACTGTGCAGGAATCATCGGAGCTCAAGATGATGATGATGGCATGATTGGAATTGCACCAGAATGTGAGCTCGTTATTGCAAAAGTAATGTACTCTGATGGATCTATGATTAGTTCTACAGGAATTGCTACTGCAATAGATTGGGTAGTAAGCAAGAATGTGGATGTCATCTCTATAAGCTGGGGTGGTTATTCAGATATTCCTGTAATAAGGGAAGCATTTGAGGATGCTTATGATGCTGGTGTAGTAATAGTTGCTGCAGCAGGCAATGATGATACTGATATAGCATTTCCAGCAAATCATTCTGACATAATTTCAGTAGGTGCTGTTTCAAGTGATTATATTCGAGCTGGATATCCCGATTGGGGATGGGGGGAAGATAGAGTAAGTAATTATGGAGAAACACTTGACTTTGTTGCCCCAGGTACAGAAATTTGGAGTACCTACTTAGACAATGAAATAGAACGATTTTCTGGAACTTCGATGGCTGCACCTCACGTTGCAGGTCTCTGTGCTTTGATTTTAGAAGCCCAACCTCTTCTCACTCCTGCGCAAGTCAAAGATGTATTGAAAATTACAGCAACAGATATAGGTACAGATGGAAAGGATGACTACTATGGCTGGGGATTTATTAATGCAGACTTGGCTATTAATGCCGCTGAGCTATATTTCACAGATACTGATAGTGATGAAGTGTATGATGCTCATGAAATTTATCTCTATGAAACTGATCCTTATGACACTGACAGTGATGATGATGGTTTGAATGATTACTATGAACTGCATACTAGTTTAACTGATCCTAACGACGATGACTCTGAAGATGATGGACTAGATGATAATTATGAATTAACTACTAGTTTTACTGACCCCAACGATGACGATTCTGATAATGATGGATTGACAGATGGTGAAGAAGTTAATACTTATGGAACTGATCCAAACGATGACGATACAGACAATGACAGTTGTAAAGATGGTTGGGAAGTCACTTATGGTTATGATCCTGATGATAATACAGATGGTGCTCTAGATTTAGATAATGATTATTTGCGAAACATTGATGAGCATTTTATAGGAACTGATCCAAACGATGCTGACACGGATGACGATGGTATAATCGATGGAGATGAAACTTACTGGAATCTTGATCCTCTTGATCCAGATGATGCAGATGATGACGATGACAATGATGGACTTACGAACTTAGAAGAAATCAATGGTTGGTATGATTTTAATGACGACGGAGATTATGATGATGCAGGAGAAAAAGATGTCTATCAGACAAAACCTAACGATACAGATACAGATGGTGATAATTGTAGTGACTATAAAGAGCAACATGATTCTATTGGAGGACCTTATGACCCAACAGACCCAAATGACCATCCGCCAACGTGGCCTGGATGATTTTCTTCTCTTTTTTTCTTGTTATAATTTCACTATATAGTAATTCTGTCAAACTATGGATGTAATCGAGATGGGTCTCTTGGTAGTAATCTAGCTTCCCTGATATTTTGCAGATTTAGAACTTTCTGAACAAATCTTTCTATACCTGTTCCACTACCGCTTTCGTACATTAATCTTTGCGTAGTAAAATCTACATGGGTGAATGAGAATGTTTCTAAAGAGTATAGAGGGAAGCATAGAGGGAGTTGGTAATGTATCCTCATACTCCTCTATGCTGTTTCCTCGTACCAAGTCTTATATGAGCTGTATTCTGGACATAACCACTTGTACAAGAAATTAAGATTGAACTCCCAATGTTTATTTCCATTTTTTCCGAACCATTCTACTGATTGTTTCTTCTTATTGAGACCTCTGAATGACACATAATCCTCGTTTGTAATTAGTAGAGTTACTAAGAGATTATTTAGGAAATTACTTGCTTTTTGTGGATTAAGTAGGGAGAATGCAGATACATAAGCAATGTTCCCTCTTCCTTTAATTTCTCGGTTTTTACCCGTACTATATCCAAAATGTTTGGCAATCATTTGTTTTGTGTTCATGTCCAGTTCAGTATTGAAGAGTAATATATTAGAGGTAATTGTAGGAGGCTTATTAGTTATCTCTGCTCCTCCAAGTTCCAACATACTTAAGTGATCAAACATATATTTTCCTCTGCCATCCCATTTGTGTTCTCCTGCAATTTTCTCCAACATTAGTGATATTGCACCAAGTCTTTTTGCCAAGGAATCAAGATCATCTCTATACTTCTTTGTATTGATAAGTGCATCTAGGAATATTAAGGCAGGACTACCATATTTAGGTTGGGCATAAGTTTCATAATCAGACAATATCCACTCTAGAATTTGAATTATCTCTTTAGATTCATCAAGATATGCGTTCTTTCCAGTTTCCGTCATAAGAGTTCTTAGAAAAGAGAAATCATTCTTAGAATCTCCGAATTTTAGTTCGTTTCTTAATCTTCTAACTAAATCTATATTTGACACAGTTAAGGTTTTACCATATCGTCCAATTACCGAGTCTTTTCCTTCAATAAGATACGTGTAACCCTTCGTAAAACTCTCTCTAGCTCTAGTTCCTTGGAAATAGAGGTGTGAGCCTTCAGGAGGCGTATTAATCCAAACCATTTTCAAACCTCTAGTTTTCGGACTTGCTCCGTATCTACTTTCTAAAATTGAGATTCTATGTGTTCCCCCACTGTTAAAAATTAGATCCAATCTCTCACCAAATTTTCTCATACTTGTCGACCATAGATTCTGGTCATGACATGTTTCAAAATCTTGTTTCAATATGGGGTTTTGGAGAACCCATTTTTCCCATTCTTCTCTTATTCTCAGTTCATATGCTTTGTCATTATGTTCCTTGAATGAACGGATGACATCGGATATTCTTTCTACAAATGAATATATTTGTGAAGGTCCCATATCTCCTTTGTTATTTTTGATAAGTTTTTCAGCGATGTTCTTGTCACCGAATATTATCTCTGATTTATCTATGTGCCATTGAATAGGTTCCCTTCTTATTGAACCCTCATTTTGCATGTTTCCGGGCTCAAAGAAGGAATCACCCTCTTCAAATACAGTTTTTCCATATCCATAAGGACTTAATTTTCCTTCCCCGAAGTGATAGTTTTGTATCCATTCACTCATCTCAAATGATAAATCACCTAAATCACCATTTCTACCCATAAAAATCGAATTAAGTAGATACATTGGTAATTCACCTATTCTATCTATAAGATTGTGTTCAGTATCATATTCTTTGATCATTCCTTGGAATAGAAGTGGTCTTGTTTGTTGTGCTTCGTAATATCCCTTAATCTTACTCAATACTTGAGCAGCATTTGAGTAAGTGATGGCTTCTCCATTAATATCTGTTTTACCAATATAGTTAAGGTATTTGCAAATAGATTCTTTTATCGATTCTATCTGATGAGGTAATAGCATATATTCTCTTTCTATGAAATCTGTTGATTTCTCGAATAATGCAATTTGGTTTTTGAGGTGTTGAATAGCTCTACTCAAAGTTGTTCTTATTGGTTGAACAGCTGGTTCCTCATTTATTCCGTCTACAATTGTTAGAACCTCAACCTCATGAGTTCGAATGAATTTTTCGAAGTTAAGAGCTTCATCACTAATTAGTCTAATTACGTCATCAACTTCAATATTTGGATTGAAGAATTTGTCTCTAAGAATTAGTGCAATGTCTTTGACGTTTTTTGTGCGACCAGAATCTGTAAGAAGACTATTGAATTCGTCTATATTAATCGATGATATCCTTCCATCATATTGTTCAACTGGAAAATTAGATGAAAGACTATGTCTCAAATCCCAGTAGATGTAATCATAAGCGGGATTATTGGGATCACCACCTTCTTTAATACGTGGAAATTTAATTGGGTCACCTTTTTGATCACAAAGTACCAAAGCTATTATTCTACCAGAATCTACATCCAACATTTTTGGATGAAAACTAGTAGCACCAGCAATACCTGTGATTATATCTCCATTAGAATCTTTAATATCACTGAAGCTACCAACTCGATATTCGTTATGTCCAGCTCTATTATCATAATAAGCAAAATCTAGATACATATGTTTTGTATCATCAAAGATAGCCCCAACTCCATTTCCATTAGTAATATCTATCTCAATAAAATTCAACCTGGTATCGAGAATAGCAACATCACCATTTGCGGATGTTCCACCTGGGATATTTCTCCTGATTTTTAAACGTAGTTCATCATCTGTTGATAAGGAATTCTTAAAATCTGTATATGTTTTATATACAAATTGACCTGTACTGGGGTCTTTCCAAAAAATAATATTTTCTTTTTGTTGCATGAATCCGTGTTGAAAATACAGTTGAATATCTTGACCATTATCAATTTTCCAATTTTCGAGTAAGGACATGTCTATCAACATTTTAGGTCCAGCATATAAGTTATCAGTATTACTCCCTCCTCCATATTCTCTAATTATAGGGAAGTCTTGAAGTTTATGTATTATTTCCTCATTACCATGTTTTACTATCTTAACAAATACCTGCTCAGTTGCAATATTGCTTTGGAAGAGATTATTGATATCATATAGCATTACTAATCTTTGCAGTAATCCATCAGTCCATGTCATCTGGTTTTCCAATCCAATAAAATTAGCAAGATAACCCGATAATTTGAAAACTAGTCCATGTTCTCCGAGTAGAAGTGAAGCAATATTATTGTTTGGATCATTGAAAATTTCACTTATAGTTCTGTCTGCAAAGAAAGGTATGTTATCCCAAAATCCATCTTTGATCAGTTTTACAGTAGGATCCTTATGTAAATTCTTTGAAAAGGCTTTGAACATTGATTCTATGTCTGATTTGCAAATATCTCCTAGATACTTTAATTGAATAGCAGCCGATAGATCAATCCAATCTGTTCCGAAGTGTGTAGGCATGTAATTCTTATTTCCTTGCCCTGTTTTGAAGCTTATTTTAGCAATATTGGAACCAATATTAACTTCTTTTCGAGAAAGATCAACCATGTATACAAAAGGTTCCTTACTATTTATGTCTGGTCTATATCTTATTGGTATTCCTCTACCTGCATTGAAAAACTGATCATATTTCTCGAACATATCAAATAACCAGTTCTCAACAATTTCCTTAGCTCTTATCCTACCTTCGTTTCCTTCATAGTGCCCAGTATCTAGTAGTTTAGTAAAGTATTCATTTGCACATATTTTATAGTAAACACGTTTAAGATTTATTATCAAAGCTGGAAGAAGTGATTTGAAGTCCTCTGGCTTTGTTGCTATGTCTTCAGTTGAACCTATATCCACAAGCATTTTGAATACTTTCTTGTTATAACTACTATCTATCTCTCTAAGTAGTTCTTTCCAAAGTTTTCCAAGGTCTGTTTCGTCAGTTATTTTACTGAAGATACTTGCATCGGTTTTTGATTCAAAAAGCAATGCTAATGTGCCGGGTCTTCATGGAAAATTCAACAACCTATGTATTTTGATGGTAATCTTAGAGCCATTTTTGCACTGTTTTAGCTTTTTCCAAAATGACATATGGCAAGAGCATCAGTAAATATAGCTCTTGAAACCTTTTCTTCTCCATTTCTTAATCCCAATTTTAAAGAGATAATGGGCAAGGAAACCCAAAACGATTGTGCTTATAAACAAAAACAGTATCTCCAACCAGATTGGGAAAATTGTAATGTAATCACCTGCAAAAATTATCTTACGAGCTATATCAAACACAAAGGTTTGTGGGAAAAAAGAGATAATACTGATTCCAATCCAACCCCCAACACTCCCTAGTAAATTGAAATAACCCTGGACAGGAAAATAAACCCCACAAATATAGGAGATGATGGTTGCGATAAAAGCTTGATATCCTCTATAGTTTTTACTAATAGCATAGAATGAAGAAAAAAGGAAAGCTACACTAAATAGGAGAAAAGATGAAACTAGAATAAATCCTACAAATGCAATGAATGATTGAAGGGAAAGTATAGGGCTAACAATGATAGAAATTATAATAAAGAAAGGTAAGGAAAGAATGAAATCTGTTATAAAGAGTCCAAGATATATCCCCAGTACATATTTAACTACATTAACCGAACAGAAAATTGCATATTCAAAGGATTCAAACTGAAATTCCATAAGAATTCTAGATGGCGTAATTGATGTACTCGATAGAACTAAAAACTGCATCAGAAATCCAGAAAGTAAATATACAATTACGTTCTCTACTCCAATGATTTCCCTTGTTTCTTCATTGAAAGCATATACAAGCCCCATTATTGAAGCAGTTAATAAAGAAATCCCTAAGTTAATCACTTTACCAATCCAATAGCCTTTCAAACCAAAATTAAATTTAATTTCATGCAGAATATTCAATAAAACTATTCTCATACACTACCCTCCTTTCCTAAAATTTCTAGTGCATCAGTTAAGTTAGGTTTTCCTACTTCAACTGAAGGTTTCAATTTGTACTTATTCAGAAGTAAAGAAATCTCTGGTAAAAGTGAATAAGCATCTCTTATTTGAAAACGAATAGTTTTTCTATTGATTTTCTCATAATTTAATTCTTTTAGTTCCCTTACTTCCTTTTCAAATTCAGGATACAAACTGAGTTCAACAACGGGGACATCAAATTTTAGATCGATTAGCTCTAATTTCAGTAATTTCTTTGATATATCTCTCAATTTTCCAATTTCGAGAATCTTCCCTTCATGCAGAATAGCTGCCCTGTCTGACAGCAGTTCAATCTCTGTAAGGTTTTGTGAAGTGAGTAGGATTGAATTACCCGCTCTAGAAAATTTGGTTAAGTAATTATAGATATTCTTCAAAATAAGAGGATCAATATTTCTTGATATTTCATCACAAAACAACATCTTACTATCTGGAATTAGTCCTAATAAAATACTGCATAATTGTAGTTGTCCTCCACTCATAATAGAGATTTTTTTATCCAAAAAATCTCTATTGGGGCATATTGACTGAGTTAAGAATTCGATTCTTTCATTTATAAAATCCTTTTTTAATCCTTTGAGTTTTGAGAAATAAATGAGATTTTCTCTTCCAGTGAGCCAAGAATTCATTTTGCGAGAACCATCTTGAGGAATCCAATCAATTTTTTTAATCAACGATTTTTGTGATTTTGAAGGGATTAGTTTACAAACTTCAATCATTCCTGAATCTTTTTCAAGAACACCTACACATATTTTTACAAATGTTGTTTTACCTGCACCATTTAATCCTATTAATCCAAAAATTTCTCCTGAAGTAATAGAAAGCGTTACATCTTGAAGAGCTTTTAGTCCTCCAGGATATGTCTTCTTTATTCCAACAGCCGACAACATACAACCACTCAACAGTATCCTTCAAAATCTTTTACAGTCTTATTACATGGGAAGTAACTTTATCTAATTTTTCCTATTTGCTATTCTTCATAAGATATAAAAAGATTGTTCTGTAATTATAGAACGTTACACAATTGTGGACAATGTCAGATGAGATAGCTTATGAAGATGAAGGAAACTTCAACGGTTGTTGGACTTATTGCTTTCTTGAACATGCTTGGTTCTCTTATTATAGCTATTCAATATCCACTTCATTTGACGATATATTTTCGGAAGCACATGATGAGTATAGATCTAAAGCCTTAGAACAAACACCTCCGGATCATTATAATCCCGACACCTCGCCCGAAAAACACAATGGTTTTGGTGGTAGTTTCGATTTAGATAACTACAACAGTTGAAATCAATACATTCTTAATAAAAGAGGAGATTAGATTATATGAAAAGAATTACCAAATTATTTTGCATAATTTTGGTGGTTTCCATCATAAATAGCCCTTTCTCGAATGGTGAAATAGCTCAACCGCACGAAAAAAGAGCAACTCTATCTCCTCAAATTTTTTCATTTACAGATTCTATCTATATTGATAATGACACTGCTTTTGTTTCATATGGTTTTAGTGGTAACGGTTCATATTCAGACCCTTTTATACTAGAAGACCTATGGATATCAACTAATGACCCTTATGCAATTAGAATCCAGAATACGAATAGTCACTTCATTATTAAAGACTGTATATTTAACTCTAGTACAAATGGGGTTTTTCTTAGGAATATTGCCAATAACACTGGAATTCTGACTAATAACTCATTCATGAATTTTCATCAAGGTATCAGCTTATATATAGAAAATTCTACTTTTTTGCAAATTGAAGACAATTTCTTCTCAGATTCTAAAACTGCAATAATGACAAGATTGGGTACTGATAATTGTCAATTCGTGAATAATAGTTTTGAAAACATAAGCAGTGAATGTTTCTCTATTCGGGATGCTACAAACAATGTAATAGATTCTAATCAATGCTCAAACTCAAGCACATTTTTGTTCTCTGCTTTTTCTAGTCATCAAAAGGTTGTAAGAAGCAATATTGCAGATGTAGAACAATTTGCTAGTATAAGTTATTCGCAGAGCTGTGACTTGTTAAGCAACTTATGCTTAAATTCATCTGGTGTGGGAATATTTTTGGATAATGCAATGTCTTGTAACATTCTATACAACCAGATTGATAGAGGAGCAGCAGCAATCAAAATAGTCTCTTCATCAAAAATCAATGTTAGTAGTAATTTGGTTGACAATTGCATCAAAGGTCTTGATATAAGAAAATCGGATGAATGCTACATTGCAAGAAATAATTTTACCAAATGTGGTCTTACTGTTGAAGAAATTGAGAAATCCCAAATCATGAATTGGATAGTTGAGGATAATTTTGTTAATAACAAACTTCTAGGTTTTTTTAGAAATAAAGGTACAAATTTCATAGTTGAAGGGAATTTTGGTCAAGTGATTCTTGTATCATGTTTACAAGTAACCGTCCAGAACATGACAGTTCGTGATACAAGCATGGGTATAGGGCTCATATTTTGTGATTATACAATAATACAAAACTGTAATGTATATGTCACTCTCTACGGTTTCTTTGTTTATGGTAGCAATAATTGTACTATAACCTCAAGTAAAAGCAATATCTCAACTTATGGAGCTTTATTCGATCAATCCGATGGTTGTTCTATTACCAATTCAGAAATTATTAATAATGAGTACGGGATTTACGCAAGCTTATCTGAATATCTTGATTTGAATGAAAATGAAATTCATAATAACATTCATTTTGGTTTGCAGCTTCATTTTTCAGACCATTGTAACATCATAAGCAATGAATTTTCAGGGAATACATTGGGAGTTTATCTGAATTTTGGTAGTATGATTTTGATAAAAAACAATGTAATCTCATCCCATTATCCTAATCCGAATATTGGTAATAATTCAGCAGGGATTTACTCTACTACCGCCATTGATGTTAGAATTCAAGATAATTCTATATTTGATAATGAAAATGGAGTGGTTCTTATATTCAGTCATTATTTTACAATTTATGAGAACCGTTTTAGAGATAATACTGTTGGTATCAGGGGCACCGAGGTTTTAGATAGTGAAATCAGTTATAATTGGTTTGAGACAAATTCAAACTATGCAGTTATTCTTGGTTATCAGTCAACAAGAAACATAGTTCATCATAATGCATTTATAGATAATAATAATGGAAATATACAGGCATTGGATGATGGTACCAATAATACTTGGTACCAGATAGAGGAAGAAGAAGGGAATTTTTGGGACAATTATCAAGGAACAGGAAACTATAGTATAGATGGTTCAGCAAACTCGTATGATCTGTATCCTTTAAAGAAGAACCCACTAGAGAAAGGTAATAATTTCTACTATTCCTTTTTCTCATTAGTACTTGTAATACCGTTCATTGTCATAACACTAAAAAGACATAGAAACAGAAACGGAACAGTATGATTTTCTTAATCAACTTTCTTTTCTTTTGTGAGATAGTCCCTCTAAACTAGCTCTCCATTTCTTGTAGAAACTTATATCCTCTCCCAAGTTGTGTGCTATATTCAATCTCTCTGCATTTCTTTCTTCTGCTTCTAATCTCTTAACTATCATATCTACATTCTCTTTTTGTATTTGTTCTCTTTCATCTGAGTGTGAGTTCACGAAATGTTCTCTTGAATCATACATATAGTCAATCTCATCGAAGAATCTACTGATATCTGCAACAGATTTAATTCTGATCCCATTTTTTTCTTTGATTTTTGCACATGATGAACAGGAACACATCATTTCCTTGTTTCTACTATAAAATGTTCTAACCTTGTTTTTTGGGAGATTTTTATGTAATTCTCTCAAGTAGTATCTTTCTGGAGAACCACCACCTCCAGCTATATGGACTATTTCAACCCAAAGGGAATTTTTCCTCTTAGTATTCTCTGTTACCCTCATCAATCTCCCTGGTTGTTCTAGTACTGGTATCTCTTCTTGATACATCATTTTCTCTTGTTTTTTCTCTCTGCAGTCCCCGGGTCTGTAAGCAAATGTTACTATTCTCAATACTACTTTTCCTCCCATTATGTTGATATCCTTAGCTATCTCTAGGTTCCTTTCTAGTATCTCTTCTCTGTCTGCTGCTGAGACTGTTATATGTATTATCGTTCCTATATCTATCAGCCTCTGTAACTGCTTCATCGTTATTGTTCTCCACATCCTCGTTATTATCACTGGAACTTTCTGTACCAGATTTACTAACTCTGCACATCTTACTGTTAATTCCCAATTCCATGATGGTGCTCCGTCTACTCCTATCCTTATCCAATCCGATTGAGTTCCTATCATGTCTTTTACTAACAGTCTTTCTTTGAGTTTCATTGATATTGGTTTGCCAAAATCTATCTTGTATCTCCTTACTGCTTCTTCCGAGTAACAATCCCATGGACACATAGGTTTCTCTGGGTTAGCATAACTTGGACATCCTCTCACTGGATCTATACAATTGCCTTTCAGTACTTGCATCCTTCCATGTTCCTTTCCCTCATGATTTACTTTCTCTGTCTTGTTTGTTCCCTTCAATCTTATGTCTATCACTTTGTATTTCTTCAATCCCTTCTTCTGTTCTATCTCCTTCAGTTCTTTTTTATCTTTGTAGAATTCATCCATCCTTTTCTGTGTGTGTTCTTTCATCTTCCCTTCCTCCAGATTAAGAAGAGGAAGAGGGTTTTATCCCTCTTTTCTCTCTTCTCTCCTTTCCACGGGTGCTTTCCTCCAGATTTTCTTCTTCGTCTTCCTCAGTCACACAGTCGCTCCAATGGTTTGGATGGTCTGTCCACATCTCTGGTGGTGGGAACAGGTTCTCCTTCTTCTTACACACAGGACAGATGTAAGCATTAGTTTTTGCACACTCATTACACACAAATGCTTCCTTCCCTTGTGATGTACAATCTCCACACTCTACGTGGTCGTATGAATAACTATCCCAATCCACTATCAATATCTTTGAGCAGTATCCACACTCTGCTTTCCTTATTGTCTTATCTATTAGTTCTAACTGGTGAATATTCGATATTTCGAAAATGAATACATCCTTAATCTTATGATAGAAATAGTTTAGTAATTCTTCTCCAGTTTCTTCTACCAGTTTCTTTGTATAGTCTTCAACTACTTCCATTGTATGGTTTATCTTTTCTTCCTTTAACCACTCTTCTACAAATTCCTTATATTTTATTGAAATAGTGAAGGAAGGTTCTTTTTCTTCCTTCTCTTCTCTTTCAAAACAAAATGGACAGTCACATTGCTCATGTTTTATTTTTTCACAGTAGTCTGGACATTGTTTGATTTCCTTGTTCTCAGAACTCATTTTACTCTCTCTCCTCATATTCTGGCTCTAAGTCCCATAACCTCAGATATTCCGAGAAAGCTTTTACATCTCCTTCCAGATTTAGGTAGATTTCTGCGAATTTACACATTACCCATGTTGCCCTTATTCTCTCTCCTTCATCTTCTTCTGGATATCCTTCCATCCTTCCATGTAGATTTGTTGCTATCCAATCGAATACTCTGTATCTTGCATAAAATAAGTCGAACTTGGTTTGCTCTATATGATACTCATTCAATTGGAAAAATGTCATTGTCCCAATGATAGAAACTATTTCCCAATTCTCTAACCTGTGTGCATATCCTAGTGATGCTGGTTCTTTCCTTCTCCCTAAATCCATCACTTCTTCCCATAGTTGGTTTAGTAAATGTTCCTTTAGAGAATCGTCTTTTATTCTTGTCCATGGTTTGTCTATTCTTTTCCAGTTGCTTTTATTCCAATGTTCTCCTCTTGAACACCAGATGATTCTGTTAACCTTTTCCTCTCCCTTGGTGTTTACTTGTAAGTCTACTTTTACCTTTTTCGACTGCATAACTTTCGCCATGCAAACATGGTTTTCTGTGAATAAAAGCCTTGCGTGGCAAGAATAGACTAGTCTAGTGAAAGTAAAACTTCCTTCCTTTACAGAAAGATTATTTTACAAAATCAACCTTATTCTTTCTTGGAGCTAGTTTCTTGATTGCATTCTTTCGCCAAAAAATGCTTTTGGACTAGCTCCACTAAGTAATTCTTATCTTAAAGTTGGTTCTTCTGATGGATTTATGAGTTTAGGGATGTAATCTTGATGGGTCTCGAGGAAGTAAACGGGCTTCACGAATATTCTTTAAGTTAAGCATTTGTTGAACAAGACGCTCAATACCTGTTCCACTACCACCGTGCGGACAAGCTCCATTTCTGAAGAATTGAAGGTAACTGTCTACATCCTTCAGTTTAAAATCTTTTTCAGTAGCTTGCTTTGTCAGAATATCTACCCTATGTTCTCTTTGACCTCCAGTAGTAAGCTCTTGTCCTTTGTAAAGTAAGTCAAATGATTTAGTCAAATTAGGGTCTTCTTCATCCTTCATTGTATAGAATGGTCTTACTTCCCATGGGTACTGATCAACAAATATGAAGTCTGATTTCCATTTTTCTTTTGCATAGCGACCCATTATGGTCTCTGCTTCAGCATCTAAATCTTCGTAAAGTCCCAATTCTTTTCCTTCGTTCTTTAGAATTTCATTGCATTCAGGAATAGAGATTATTGGCCAATCTTTTGGTTGGTCATCAATCACAACTCCTAATTCTTCTAAACTTTGTGATTTGTTTTTCTTAATTGTGTCTAAAGCATATCCAACTGCACCTTGAAGTACCTTCATTACATCAACTTGATCCTTAATGTAGGATATTTCAAAGTCAATAGAGGTGTATTCACATAGATGTCTAGATGTGTGGTGTTTTTCTGCTCGGAAAACCGGTCCTATCTCAAAAACTCGTTCAAATCCTGCCATTAACATCATTTGTTTATAGAATTGTGGAGATTGGGCCAAGTATGCCTTTTTGTCAAAGTAACCTATTTCAAAAACACTTGCTCCACTTTCAGTTGCAGAACCTACAATCTTAGAAGAGAAGAATTGTAAGAAATCATTCTTATTGAAATACTCTTGCAACGCATAAGCAACAGTACTCTCAATCTCAAATATCTGAGCAACATTTCTGTTCCTGAGATCCAAGAAACGATAATCATATCTTTTATCTGGATTAGTTTCTATTTTATCAGTAATTGCTATAGGATACTCTTGAGCTCTTTTATTTAGAACTTGAATATCTTGAGGGAGGATTTCTAACCCCTTAGGTGCACTGTTATTTGAAACAATTAAACCTTTAATTAGCAATATATCTCCTTCTTGATAATCAATTTCGAATATTTCTGGAGTAACTTTCTTCTTTGGCAATACAATTTGAACGATACCAGATCTGTCTTGCAGTTGAAGAAATTTCAATCCTCCAAGGTCCCTAACTTGCTGAACCCAACCTGCTACAGTTACTTCTTCTAACTCTTCTGAAAATATTTTGTTGATTGGAACTTTCTCGTGAATATCCATTTGAAATCCTCTTTATTATGTTTGCAACTTTGAAATTTACTTAAAAAAGGTTCTCATTTTTGTAGTATTTTTTCCAGAAAATAGTATTATCGAGAAAAAACATTATTTATCATAGTTACAAAGTAGGTTTAAGCGATAGATATGAAGAAGATTGTAATAAAATTTGGTGGATCAGTTTTGTACAAAGATAATATGGATTTGAATATCGATAGTATTCAGTCTATAGTTGATACTATTGTAAAACTTCACGAGGATGGTTATAAGGTAGCTATAGTTGTTGGTGGTGGAAAATTAGCTAGAGTTATCATTCAAGCAAGTCATGTTCTTGGTCATACTGCTACAATGAAAGACATACTTGCAGTTGAATCTACTAGAATTCATGCACTACTAGTTATAGCTTCATTAAAGAATAAAGCTTACTTACTAGTTCCCAGATCTTTTGAAGATGTAGGAAGAGCGCTTTCAACTGATAAAATTGTAGTCACTGGAGGATTACAACCAGGACAGTCAACTAGTGCAGTTGCAGCTCTTGTTGCAGAATACTGGGGCGCTGATTTACTAATCAATCTCACAAACGTGGATAAGGTGTTTGATAAAGATCCAAAGAAGTTTCCAGATGCTAAAGAATTAGATAAAATTACTCCTGAAGAATTTCTACATATAATCTCAAAACAGGAAGAGGAACCAGGAAAGTATGCATTGTTCGACAAAGTAGGTTGTGAAATAATTAAAAGATCTAGATTAAAAGTAGTATTTGCAAACGGTCATGATCCAGCTAATATTTACAAAGCAATAAAAGGCGAACCAGTAGGAACATTAGTGACTGACTAATCTTTTTTCTTTCTAATACCCATCATAAAACTTGTAACGCAAAATTGCTGCGATTCCTCCAAATGTATTATAGAGCATAGCTCCATCATCATGGTCTGATGATATTACTTCAAGAGTAGTATCGGATTTTTCTGCAAGTTCGTTTAATTCAGTAATCAAATCCATTTCACTCTCAATATACATTCTAGAATTACTGCATTCGGGACAATTTCTTTCTGAAAGATTCTTAATAAACTCATTGTAGTTTGTTGCTTTGACGGATTCTTCAGTTGTATAATCACAGTTGTCACACTTAATTTCAAGTCTAATGCGGTCAACGTCTTCACTAACAAGTAAAGTTTCAACAGCACCTTTTTCTAAAGCTTCTCTAACGAATTTTTCTCCATAAGTAGCTAATCCTGAGTCTTTTCCCAAATGTTCCATAAAACTCTGCATCAATTTCTTTTCACTTATAATCTCAAAATCTCCTAATTTATCTTCTGCTTTTTCTAACAATTCCCTAATACCTTGTAATCCTTCATATCCAACATCGTATACTCCAATGACCTTATCTTGCAAACGAAAGTCAACTTCTTTATTGTCCAAAAATCTTGATCTGGAAAGAGCAGGACCACCTACAATTATAGCTTCGACAGGATTATTTTCCAAGTATATTTCGTTCATCTTGATAGCCGTTTTAGCGTACCATGCCTTTGCTGCTTCATCTGTAGCTCTTTGAAAACGTGCAGCTGATTGACCACCCATTCTATGTTTCCCTGGAACATGTGAATCTTCATCCCAGTGGATGTCAACTTTTGTGCCTTGAACAGATGCAATTGTAGAACCCCCCCTTGCTACAATTACTAATCCATAACGTTTTTTGGTTTCTAAAATCTCCTTTAAGTGGTCAACAAGGAAAATATGATCACAACGATATAGCTTAATACCAACTGGTTCTGGAGGTTCAATAGCAAAATACTCTGTTTTGTTATTCTGAGTTATTCCACAGAAAATAACTAAACCATTTTCACCAGCATTCTGGATATTCTTCATCCTAGATAATATTGATGATATGGCAGTTTGTATTGCCTTACCTGTGCTTTTATCTTTGATATTTGTGGCAGTACCATATTCATTTTTTAGCTGTGATGTAATATCTGGAATTCTTGTACCTGGTGGAATGTATAAGGAGATTAAACTTGTAGACATATTGAAACTTCTTCTGGCTTCTAGTTTCTCTATTTCGTGTTTCAACATATATCTTTCAACAGATGTTCTTTTCTTCTCTTCTTGTTGTGTCATTTTATTCTCCTCAGATACAAGATACAGTGAAAATCTCCAGTTAACTGATGATTTTGATTGAGATATCAAAAGGGGAATTCTTATTATCTTTTTGGATAGACGATTTTTTGAAATTCAGAGAAAAATTTTTAGAAGATTTAGATAATATTATGTTGATTAGTATGGTAACTAAAGAACAGGTCAAAGTAGACTTATTGGATATTTTCGTGTCTTTGAATAGGGGGTTAAACATCTCTGATATAACCTTTCAAGTAAATAATTTATACTCTCCCAGAGGTGAAAAAGCTGAACATGAAATGATTATGGAAGTTTTAGATGAGCTAACAGAGAAGGAATTTCTCAAAAAATTCCAAGTTGGGTCATTGGATAGTTGGAAAATAACCGAAGATGGTGAAGATCATTTCTATAGTCTGTAAATGAAATTAAATGAGAAGAGATAGATGGATTTAAGGGAAAGTCTTGGGTTGGCTGTAGAGAGTGATGAAGTAGCGCTCATTTATGATAACAACGAAATTAGTGTGGAGAACCTATTAGTTTACAAAGTGAAAGACTTAGAATCAAATTTAGGTCATCAAGAATGGGAAGGTAAGAGTGAGGAAGAAGAAGTATTTAGAGTATATGAGGGAATTAAACGGATAGTGGATAAAGAACTGTGGGGTGATATCCGGTTTGATGTTGTAATAGTTCAAGCTGGTAAATTGGGTGATAGCTATAAGAGTACTGGTGGATATTATAGATCCTTAGCAGATAATGGTTATACTTATCCTGAAATCTACCAAGTTGTAGATGGATATGCAGAAATTCTATTACAACAACCTGGCGAAAAACATGAACAAGTAAAAGACGTTATCATGATAAGGGCTCAGAAATTTGATGCAATCATAATTCCTCCTGTATATGGCGTTTCAATAATAAATCCAAGCGATAAGAGAACAATTATAGCTAGGATAAGAGCAGATGAGGCAAAAGAAATTACAGAGGAATTTGAAAGAACAAAAGGTACATGCTACAAAAGATTGGAAGACGGAAGATGGGAATTTAATGAGAAATATGAGGAAATACCTAACTTAAGATTAGGCGAACCTCAAAATAAATGGAAAACTGTTAAGAGAGGAATACCAATATATGCATCCTACGTGTATAGGCCAAAACATTTCAGAACTTTTGTAGAACCAGATCCAGCAGAATTTCAATTATGAATAATAAACGAAAAGAAAATTGGGAGAATGGTGGGGCATAACAGATTTGAACTGTCGACCCCCCGGTTATCAGCCGAGTGCTCTAACCAAGCTGAGCTAATGCCCCATTCTTACTGCATTCATCCTAATTTATTACTTTTAAAAATGTTTTCTTACATTTCTAAAATAATAAGAGATTAAAATAACTATACTTGGAAAATCTATAGCAAGCTTTTTGTTTTTTACTAAGAAATATCGATAAGAATTTACTTGCTATTGTCCTTTGCTGCATAGAAGGGTGATTTCTTTTCATTTTTCAACATTCGAATCAATCTATCCATTCCCTCAATTTCTTTTACACTCACTCTTGGTTTTTCTTCTAATATATCTTGAAATCTCAACACCTTATTTCTACTATCTACGTTGATCTCAATTTTGGGTATTGATTCTAGTGTTCTTTCTGACTCTTTAGGCATACGAATAACCATTATACTTTAGCTCCCAAACTTGATTTTACATAAGATAAGATGTATTACTTACGTATTTGCCAGATGAGTATAATGGACAATTAAGATTTTATACTCAACTTACTCATTTCTCTTATGAATAAATCAACCGATTCCGATGCTTCCATCAAAGCAGGTGCGGATTTACTACTAAAAGGGTGGAAGATGCTTAACAAAGCTTGCCCTGATTGTGTTGAACCTTTGTATGAAAAAGATGGTAAAGTTGTATGTGTCCATTGTAAAAAACAGTATGTCATGGTTGATTCAGTTTCTGATTTTCCCCATGAGAAATCCCAAGTAGTACAGAATAATCAAACTCCATCTAGTTCTTTACCAAAATCTGTATCTTCTTTTGATTTTAGCTCTCTTCCTCCTGCACTAGTTGATTCAGCAAAAATAATGCTAGGTAAAATATCTGAACTCAATACAAAATTGAAAGAAACTAATGATCCAAAAGAAATAGTAGATATATCTTCATCTATTAGTTCTCTTGTTGACTCTCTCCGTTCGTTGACTTCTTAGAAGTTTTGTCTTTCTTATCTTTTCTCAAGAAATCGAGGTCTTCTTTCATAGTTCGAGCTTCTTCACCCGTTTCTATTTCATTATAGTTGCTATAGATGTAATCAATAATGTCATTGGCGATTTTTTCACCTATCCCTCTAACCTCAAAGAAATCCTCTCGATTTGCGGTCATTACATTCTTGATGGAACCAAAATGCTTCAGCAGTCTATTAGAAATCTTATGATCAATATGTGGAAGTGAAGCAATGGTTTCTTCCATCTGTATTTTGAGACCCATCCCTTTTCGTTTCCCTATACTAATTCTCCTCTGTCTTTCCTCTTGTTCCCTTCTCGCAAGTGAAAATAGAATCTCTGCAGTTTCCTTTTGATTTCTTGTATGTATAATTGGCAATCTAAAGTCTGTAGCGAGAGATGTTAATGCTCCAGTAATTGCATGAGGGTGAAGTGATGAACTAAAAATATTCAGATCACCTTCAATAATCATTACTGGTTTAGCGCAACTCTCAACCAGAGCTTTTGCTTGGGTAAATAGTCTCTTATCGATAATTGATTTCACAAAATCATCTTCTGTCTTTCTTTCAACGACTATTTGATCTGAACAAATATAGTCTCCTAAATCTAATCTTTCGAAACCAAGTTCTACACCTTTGTTCATCAATTCCTTAATTACGGTAGTATTTCTCTCTCTACTATCGCAAATAACCTTGATTTTTCCTTCCTCTTTTTCAAATTCAATTTCCTTTGATTCTTCTACTTCTTCTACTTCTAATTCAGTTTCTTCTTTCAAATCAACTGTTTCAACAACTTTTTCTGCTTCTTTAAGAAAGTCCACGATACCCTTTTGTTGTTTTTTCTTGGGTTGCTTTCTAGTATCAAGAGTTTGATCTAATTTCCTAACCAATTTCTTCATTTTTTGAGCCTGTCTTTTTGAGGCCCACATGTAAGCCTCATCCCTAGTCCCTTCGGCAATCAGCATAATTACCTTACCCTCTTTTCTTCGCCCAGTTCTTCCCTTTCTCTGTATTAATCGTATAGCACTGGGAACTGCATCATAGAAAATCACAAGTTCACACTCACCTATGTCTAATCCTTCTTCTGCTACACTGGTTGAAACTAATACATTGTAGGTTCCATCACGAAATTCTTGCATAATTTCTATTTGCTCCTTTTGAGATAATCCCTTGTCACCTTTGCTGGTCGCTTGACCAACAAACCAATGACTTTTTACAATATTTTCCTTGTTAAGTTCATCACTGATCATTTTAGCTGTTACTCTAAAATGTGCAAAAACTAGAATTCTGTTATTTGGGTTGTTTTTTAGTTCTTCAGAAATAAGTTCTCTAAGCCTCTCAATTTTAGGGTGAATTACTTTTTCTTCTTGAAGTTTTTGTACTGTTTCAACGACTTGTCGCATCTCCTCAGAAAACATCAAATCCTTAAGGGCTCTACTTCCTTTCCCAAATTTTATGTCATTAATTTGACCTTCAAGGTATTTGCTAAGTGAAGGGATTCCTTGGGTTTCTATGAGCTCAATAGCATGAGATAAACGAATTGAATTACCAACTAAGGACATTGCTCTAAAGAATTCAGATCTATCTTCCTCTGAACTGTCGCTGAATTTTTTATTTACTTTTCCTCTTAATTGCAGAAGTTCCTTTCTAGGATTGTTTCTTGGTAGAGCTGAATTGATTATCTCTAATTCCTTCAAACCTTCTAATACAAGTTTGAACAAATTATTTAAAGTATCAATTATTACTCTGAACTCCTCAGCAAGAGGGATTATCTCCCAGTTCTCTTCAATTTCATGAATGTATTGTTTAACATCGTTGGAACTTTCATCTCTCATTTCTACATTGGTGATATGGAGATTATTCTGAACGTCGTCAATACGTTCAATTTTTGATCCCGGACTTGCAGTTAAACCTAGTAAAAGAGGATTTTGAGCTTTTTTGTGATACTGATCAGCAATGAAAACATAACTGTGGTCACCTACTGCTTTGTGTGCTTCATCAAGGCACATAAAGACGATTTCTTCAAGTTTTATTCGTCTTTGAATTATGTCATTTTGAATAGTTTGGGGGGTACAAACAAATACTTGACCGCCATCCCATATTTCTTTTCTCTTCTTTGGATCAATTTGACCTGAAACTTGAACTATACTTTCAGGATTAATGTTCAATGACTCTTTCATTGTTCGCTCATGTTGATCCATTAAAGGTTTAGTAGGAGCACAAAATACGATTTTTCCTTCAGGAAATTTCTCTAAACGGTGTGCTGTGATCATTAGAAATAATATGGTTTTCCCAAGACCTGTAGGTAAAACAACTAGAGAATTCTCCTTAATACATGAAGCAAATAGAGTTTGCTGATATAATCTAGCTTCTACTTTATCTTGCTTAATTAATGGATGATTAAGGTATTCTGGTTGATTCATGAGAAGACACAATCACTGTAGCATAAGATGTTCTTTTTTTTAATATTTAAACTAATAATCATTTGTGTTAATATATTATATAGTTTACCAGTTCTTCAACTTCTTCTTTATGCGATGTTCTGGATTACCTTCTAAGAGCTTACCATCAACTTGTATTTTTGAACCATCATCGATCTCTAGCTCAAAAACTTGGTTAGATTTTGGAATTGACAAGATCTTATTATCCGTTTCTATTACTAATAAATTGAAGGTTTCATCTTTTATGATACCTTTAATTCCCTCCCAGTCTTTTGAAGAGCTTCTAGCGATGGAAACCTTTAAACCTATCAAAGATTTAGTAAGGTTTTTCCAAACCGAAACTTTTCTACTCTCTCTCTTGTTTGTCTTAGACATTAAAGTTCATCTAATTCAGTCATAATTGTTTGAAGACGAGCAATAGCTTTCTTATATTCTTGAATTTGTCCTGGATTCTCAATGGAACCCCCTGATGATAATTCGGATTGAACTGTAAAGAGTTTTTTCTTGAATTCTTCCAATTTTCTAAACCTTTGATCCTTATTCATTTTTCTTATTTCACTAGTTCTGATTATAGCCATTTTTTACACCTTACTCCTCTTTTGCTTTGGCTTTTGCTTTTGATTTAGTTTCTTTGGCTTCTTCTTTTTTATCCTCTTTCTTATCTTCTTTGGAAGCCTTAGTAGTTTTAGTTGTTTTTGCAGCTTTGGTTTTGGTCTCTTTTACTTCTTCCGTTACCTTTTCTTCTTTCTTCTCTGCTTTCTTTTCTTTAGCTTTTGGTTTAGCTTTTGCTGCTTTATCAACTTCATCTAGTTCTTTCAGTTCATCTTCAGCTTTAGTCTTTGCTTTGACTTTTGGTTTGGTTTCTTTGGTAATCTCTTCTGCTATTTCGTCTAATTCTTCTTCAATATCTGGATATTCTTCCAATTCTTCAAGAACTTCTTCACTAATTTCTTCTATGATTTCTGGTTCTTCTGCACCAGTATCAACTATCATAGATGTTGATGTTGGTTCTGCTTCGATTGAGATATCATCAGGAAGAATAGCATCGCCACGCATTATCTTAACTCGAACCCCTAATAATCCTCTTCGAATAAGAGCTTGAGCTTGACCTAAATCTACGTAAGTGTCTGCAGGATCTCCTGCTTTTGCAACAAATCCAGCTCTGAATGTTTCTACTCTTGCTCTTTGACTAGTTATTTTTCCGCTGATTTTAATTTCTACACCTTTAGCTCCACTAGCTATAATACGCCTGATAATACCATGAGCACTTCTTCTAAAATGACGTCCTCGTTCTAAAGAAGAAGCTAATCTAAAAGCCATAATTCTTGCATCAATTTCAGGGTTTTCTACTTCAGTTACCTCAATTTGTGGATTGTCGAGACCATAGCTTTCACGTAAGGCTTCAGTAATTCTGTGAATATTTCTGCCTCTTCCACCTATAGCTAAACCCACTCTCCCGACTCGAAGTATAACACGATCACCAAGTGGTGTTCGTCGTAATTCCACTCCCCCGTATTCTGCATTTTTTAGTTCTTTTGCTAGATATTCATCTATAGCATTTCTTTGATATTTTTTAATTAAGTAATCTTTTGTAGTAGGCATATTATCACATCTCAGCTACTTCAGCTACTAACTCAACATGAACAAATTGTCTTGTCTTTGGTGTGGATCTTCCCTGAGCTCGATGGAAGATTCCTTGCTGTTTTGAACCTAGCAAAGTTACAGCATGAGTAATCTTACACTTGTCTAATTGCAATTGATTTGTTTCAGCATTATTTTCAAGATTCTTTACAACTTTGAGAATTTCATTTGCAGCTTTAACTGGATATCTTCCTGGACCCCAACCAATTGTTGTACTTTTGTGTCCTACATTTCTTTTATGACGTTTAAAGGGGACAGCAAGTTTTTTCTCAATAACATTCTCGAGATACTCAATACTCTGATGAATTGTCATACCTTTTATTGTATTGCATATTTCTCGTGCAGCTTTTCGACTAACATCTATTTCTCGTGCTGAAGCCTTTGCTGACCTATCAGGATCTGTTTGAATGGAATATCTGTATTTTGGCAATCTTAATTCTCCTGTTATAGCTTGTTACTATTGATTACAATAGCGGGTAAGAGTACAATTTTTAAGGTTTATTAACGATTACAAATTGTAATCTTCAATACCCAGCAAGTAAATTCGACTATTTGCTATTTAAAATGGTTTTCTTTAATGACTGAAAAAGGAAAAGAGGAAAAGTTATTTTGACTATATCTTAATAATGATGTTTTCTGTTTCATTAATAGGTATAATCTCGCCACTTTCGATTTCAATATCTTTCTTAACTAAAATCTCTATTGCGTGCATTGATTGTAAGTCGTCTGTTAAAGGAGCTAATGATTCAGGAAGCAATATCTGCTTGATTGGGGTGTTTAAAGGTAATTGTTTACTCTTTTTATATTTCCAAATAGCGGAATTTAGTTCAAGAAGAGTTGAAGTAATTTCAAGATATTGTTGCTTATCGATAATCTCCTTTCCTTCAGGAAACTTCTCAAGATGTACGGTTTTATCATATATTCCTCTATAGATCAAGTCCGTTACAAATGGAATAATTGGGGCAAATGCTTTTGTTATCTCTTTCATTACTTTATGAAGGGTGTACCAAGCAGCTTTCTGTTCTTTATCTCCATAAACTTTATTTCTGTTGTAAGCACGTCCTTTTACTAATTCCATATAATGGGAAGCAAAAGTTTCCCAAGTGAAGTTTCTAAGAGTTTTTGCAGGAACTTGGAAATCAAATATTTCATAACCAGCTCTAGCTTCATCAATTACTTTAACTAACTCAGAAAGAATCCATTCATCAGCTGGTTGAAGAGATATTTGCGTTTTATCTTCAATTATGGGAAAACGGCTGAGGAATTTTGCTATATTGTAGAGCTTGTTTATTAATTTAGAAATCCCTTGAAGTCGTTGTTGATTAAAGCGGATATCTGATCCATGACTAGCTTCAGCTGCACCATAGAACCTTACAGCATCTCCACCATATTTTTCAATCATGTCTTCTGGTTTTATGTTAGAACCAGCACTTTTTGAGAATTTTTCACCTTTCTTATCTACTACAAAACCAGATATCCAAGCATATTTGAAAGCAGGTTTTTTGTATAATTGTAATGCCCTTAGCATAGTATAATGAAGCCAAGTTCGTACTATGTCTTTTGCTGATGGCCTCAGATCACAAATGTATGGGCGTGAAATTAATTTTTTGAATAATTCTTCATCCTTTTTATTGTGAGGATACATAATAGTGTATATTTCACTAAGGGAAGAATCCATCCATGTATCAAATGTTCTTAAGTCACCTTCAAATCCCTCACTTTTACCACACTTCTGACACGTGTCAAATGGAGGATCGTCCTTCCAAGGTTGATAGTACCTACCTGGTTCAGGAAGATTGGGGTGATTACACTCTTTACAGTACCATACTGGAACTTCAGTTCCATAATAACGTCTTCTACTTATTGGCCAATCTATAGATACGGTATTTAACCAATCGACCCATACGTTTCTCATGAAAGGTGGAAGGAATAGCATTTCTTGTGCATATTCATGAAGTTTAGGTAGGTATTCTACCTGTTTTAAATAATATTCAGGCATTGCCAAGAATTCTACTGAGGTTTTACAGCGAGAGCATATTGGAAAGTTATGGGGTGCATCCACTTTTTCTACGATGTGTCCCTCTTGTTCGAGTCTTTCTGCTATTTGTTTCTTAGCTTCCTTTACTTTCAAACCTGCATATTCTGTAACTGCATCAATTATTCGACCATTTGTATCAATTATTGTTTTAGGGTTAAGATGTAATTCTCTGAAAATTTGAACATCATTTGAATCACCATACGCACATACCATCATTATACCAGTACCAAATTCCATCTTTGCATAATGATGAGGTATTATTGGTACTTCATCTTCAAACATTGGAGTAATTGCAGTTTTTCCTTTAAGATGTTGATATCGTTCATCCTTTGGATTGTAAATTACTACTCCTATGGCAGGAATTAATTCAGGTCTAGAAGTAGATATGATAAGATCTTCATCAGTTTCTTTCACCTTGAATCTAATATCATAAAGCATGTGAGAGCCTGCTTTGTAATCTATTTCGTTATCAGCAATAGTTGTTTTACATCGAGTACAATAATTATTTGGTCGATTGTCCTCATAAATTTGTTCTTCTTTGAACAGCTGGATGAAAGTAGATTGAGTTAAGGTTCTATATTGCTCTTCATCAGTTTTGTAGATTTCATCCCACTCAAGTGAATTGTTACTAAAACCCAATCTTTTACAAACATCTAAAATCATGTCCCCTACTTCATCCAAGATTTGTTTACACATACTGAGAAATTCTTCTCTAGGAACATTATGCATTGAAATTTTGAACTTTCTCTCAGCTTGAACTTCGATAGGGAGCCCATTACGATCCAAACACATTGGGAATAGAATTTCAAAACCTGCCATGCGTTTGTAACGTGCAATCATATCAATCTGACTGTAGTGTATAGCTCCACCCATGTGCCAAGGAGCATTTGCATAAGGAGGAGGAGTATCGATACTAAAGATTTTTTTTCCTGATGACTTGTCAAAGGAAAATAATTTTTCATCTTGCCACTTATTGAACAGCATCAGATCTTGCTTCTGAGGATCATATGTTTCTTCAGTTAGTTTTGGAACGAAATCACTCACCGATGTCACCTTTTTGTATAGGTCGATATGTCCAATTTAAAAATTGAGTGATTTATCACCCAATTTGTATACCTCTAGTTATACTCAAAGCGTAAGACCTTTTTAAGATAATCGTCAAAGAATATTAACTAGAGAACAGTCTTCTAAAAATACTTAACAATAAAAAGTATTAAAAAGACAGAAAAGGGCGAAAACCTGAAACATATTCGTACAGAATATGAAAACGCACTGGTAATGACGTCTTACTTCAAAGAAATTTGATGCTATGATTGCTTCCTTTGTTTTTGAATACACGGGAATGCATGGGTATAAGACGCTATACCGAGGTGAAAGAAATGAGTAAAGTAAGGAATGTAGGTATTCCAGGTGTTGAACCACCTTCTACTGAATGTGACGATCCAAGATGTCCTTTTCATGGTAGACTTCCAGTAAGGGGAAGAATCTTCACAGGAAAGGTGGTTTCAGATAAAATGCGAAGAACTGTTGTTATTAGACGAGATTATCTAAAGTATGTTAAGAAATACAGAAGATATGAACGTGCTCATGGAAAAATTTCTGCTCATAATCCTCCTTGTTTGAATGTGAAAGAAGGAGATATGGTTGTGGCTGCAGAATGCAGGCCGCTAGCTAAGACTGTAGGTTTTGTCGTGGTTCAAAAATTAAATTAGGTGATAAAATGGCAAAGAGAAAGGTTATTGGTAGACCCCAAGTTCATATTACTAAGGGGTTAATAGTTGGCTCAAGAATGCGAAGTGCAGATAATTCTGGCGCACGTATTGTTCAGATTATCGCCGTTAAGAACTACAGAGGTAGACTTAACCGTATCCCTAAAGCATCAGTTGCAGATATGGTAATGGTATCTGTCAAACAAGGAACCCCACAGAGAAGAAAACAAATTTTTCCTGCTGTGGTAGTGAGACAAAAACTGGCTTTTCGTCGTAGATCCGGAGATTGGATTCAATTCGAGGAGAATGCTGTAGTTTTGACAAATGAAGTAGGTGACCCTATAGGAAGCGAAATTCGAGGACCCGTTGCTAAAGAAGCAGCTGAAAGGTGGCCAAGGATTGCTCATCAAGCTTCAATAATTGTGTAGGTGAAAAAGATGAAGCAAACACAATCAAAACAACCTCGAAAACAAAGAAAGAGCCATTTTAAAGCAGATTATCATTTAAGAAATCGAAAAATGACTGCTCTATTATCTCATACATTAAGAGAAAAATATGGTATTAAACGTCTCCCAGTTCATAAAGATGACAAAGTGATAGTTTACAAAAACATTTCAAAAGATGAAGAAATCAAAGGAAAAGTGATACGTGTTCTCCCTCTAAGATATTCTATTCATGTTGAGGGACATAGTAAAGAAAAAGCTGATGGAACCATAGTTAGTTTTCCTGTTCATCCAAGTAACATCATAATTACTTCTCTAAATCTAAGAGACAAGAGAAGAAGAGAGATTATTCAAAGACGTTCAAAGAAAGAGATTACCGAAGAGGAATTAACCGAAGGTATATTCGATGACGAGGAAGAAACTGTAGAAGCTCTTGATGATATTGATGCTTTAGAAAGTGAAGAATTGCTCGATGAAGAATTCGAAGATATTGAAATGGATGAACTCGATGAACTCGATGAAGAGATCGAGGAAGAATCAGAGGAAGAATCAGATGTTAAACCAGAGGAGGAATCATCATGACAAAAGGTGGAGGAAAACGACACTTAAAGAGATATGTTGTTTCTAAACATATTCCTATTCACAAGAAAGCTTTCACATATGCAGTGAGACCAGCTCCTGGTCCCCATTCTGCAGATGATTGTATCCCAGTTGCAATATTACTAAGAGATATGTTTCATTATGCACGCAATATGAGTGAAGTTAAACGTATTTTATTCGAACGTAATGTTGTAATTGATGGTAAGGTTAAAACAAATAGAAAACATCCCTTAGGATTCATGGATGTTCTATCCTTACCCAAGATGCAAAAACATTACAGAATGATATACGCACTTAAACAGGGATTAAGACCTGTTTCAATTAAAGAAGCTGAAACAAGAGAGAAATTGTGCCAGATTAGGAATAAGACAGCTATCAAAGATGGTTTGATCCAACTTAATCTACATGATGGAAGAAATATAGTTCTTAGTGAAGAAGAATCCGCTACAACTAACTATCTGACCCATGATACCTTAAAGATTTCACTTCCAGATCAGAAGATTATTGAGAAGTATGAGCTCAAAGTTGGTAATTATGGTTTCGTAACAAGTGGTAGATGGATGGGTAAGCACGGGACTATTGAAGAGATTAGTACCCATGGTACTAAGCAGACAAAAACAGTTACATTGAGTACTCCTGAAGGAGAAAACTTGGTTACTCTCTACAGATATATTTTCGTTGTAGGGAACCAATCGCCGAGTGTAACTATTGTGGATGAGAAGTAGGTGACAAAGGATGACAGAAGAAGTTATAGAACAAGAAGCATTCATTCCCAAATTTACTGAAGAATGGGAAAAACATCCAATGAAAAAACCTCGATTAAAAGCCTTAATCATTAATACTAGTGTTGGTGAATCTGGTCCTAGATTTGAAAGAGCAAAAGAAATACTCAGACAAATAACAAAGAGAGAACCAGTAGATCGACCAGCAAAAGAATCAATTAGAGGTTTTGGAATTCGTAAAGGAGAACCAATCGCTGCAGTAGTAACACTGAGGGGAGAAGAAGCACCAGTTTTACTTCGAAGACTACTCTATGCTTACGATTATGAAGTCAAATCAAGTTCTTTTGACCAACAAGGAAACTTTGCTTTTGGTATCACTGAGCATGTAGATATTGAAGATGCTCCATTTGATCCAATGTTAGGTACAATTGGTTTCAATGTTATAGTAAAAATTGAACGTCCAGGATATCGAGTAAAGTATAGGCAGAGAAAGAGACAAAAGCTACCTAAGAAACATTATGTTTCACCCGAAGAAGCAATGGAATTTGTAGCTACAGAATTTGATATGAAGATAATTTAGGTGACGGAAATGCAGGAAAAACGAGAAATCAAATATGGAAAAGGATCAAGAACATGTAGACGTTGTGGAACTCATAAAGCCATTATCAGACGTGGAGGCTTATTTGTTTGCCGACGGTGCATAAGAGAGATATATTCCAAAATCGGCTTCAAGAAAACAGGAAGTCGTGGAGGCTAAGGAGGAAAGAAAAATGCAAATGGATACTTTAGCAGATGCAATGTCTGCAATATTAAACGCAGAAAAAACAGGTAAGAAAACCGTCACAGTCAAACCAGCAAGTAAAATGATTGCAAACGTTCTAAGAACGGCTCAACGAGCAGGATATCTTGGAGAACTTGAGTTTATCGAGAATCATCGAGGTGGAATGTTTGAAATTCAGTTACTAGGACGTATCAACAAATGTGGAGTTATTAAACCCCGCTTTCCAGTGAAGAAGGATCATTTTGAAGTTGAAGAACGAAATTACTTGCCAGCAAGAGGTTTTGGCATACTCATAATGACTACTCCTGAAGGAGTGATGACTCATGAAGACGCCAAAGAAAAAGCAATCGGTGGTCGTTTATTGGCCTATATATACTAAGGTGATATGTAATGAAGCAACTCTACTTAGAAAAAGAAATTGAAGTTCCTGAAGATTTGAAATTGACAGTCAAGAACAAAATAGTTACAGTTGAAGGACCCAAAGGTTCTTTGACGAAAAGCTTTGAGAATGTTGATTTTGATATCAGTAAGAAAGGAAAGATAGTTCACATAAAAGCTTATTACATAAACAAAAAACGAAAAGCTGCTACACTTGCTGTTGTTGGCTATATCAACAATATGATAAAAGGTACTTTACATGGGTATGTCTATAAGTCAAAAATAATCTTTAGCCACTTTCCTATAACTGTTGAACCAGACAATAAGAAGAGAATCGTTACTATCAAGAACCTATATGGTGGAAGAAAAAACATTATGGTAGATATAAAGGGAGAAGATACCAAGGTTACTATTGATAAAGACGATGTAATTATTGAAGGGATTGACAAGGAAGCAGTAGGTCAAACAACTGCAAATATGCAAGAAGCTTGTCGACTACGTGGTAAGAGAAAGAAAGATCCTGAAACTTTCATGGATGGCGTATGGTTGTGGCACAAGGAATAATTGCCACTTCTATTTCTGTTTTTTTTAACAATTGTTTAACTTTCTTTTATTGATTCATTCTCTTAGCTAAATTTCTTACCAATAAAAAGTATTAAAAACTCCAGAAGGAAGGTAGCGTACATTACAAGGTAACATTCTACTGTGATTGCCTATGACAGCCGATAAGAAAAAATTATTGGAAAAACGAAAGCAGATCAATGCTCGTAGACCTAAGTTTGTACGTCAAGAAAGTTGGCGTTACAACAGGGTTAAGAAAAGTTGGCGCAAGCCTAAGGGTATTGATAATAAAATGCAAGAGAAACGCCGAGGTTATCCTCGTATGGCCAGTATTGGTTATAGAGGACCCAAAGCTGTCAGAGGTCTCCATCCGTCTGGATTTGAGGTAGTTCATGTTGCTAATATCTACGAACTTGATGAAGTAGATAAAGAAAAAGAAGCAATTATTATTAAGCATACTGTGGGTGCTCGAAAACGGCAGGCTATTTTAGATGCTGCGTCAGATTTAGGGCTAAAGATAATCAATCCTCCAGCTCGATTAGAAGAGTTTGGGGATGTACTCGACGAAGGTTTGCTTGAAGAAGAATATGAACTCCTTGATGATGAATTTGATTTCGACGAAGAAATCGATATGGATGAAGATCTAGAACTAGATGAAGAACCAGAGGAGGAATCTTCATAGTAAAGAAACTGAAGTGAGGTTTGATTATGGACGTTAAAACCCAAAGAAGAATTGCTGCAAAAATACTCAAGATTGGAGTTAATCGTGTTAAGATTGATCCAGAAAGCCTACCTGATGTTGCTTTAGCTATTACCCGCGAAGATGTTCGCCGTCATATTGATGATGGTGATATCCGAAAACGTAAAGTTAAAGGAATCAGCAGGGGAAGAGCAAGAGCAGTTGCAGCCAAAAAGAAAAAGGGACAAAGAATCGGACCAGGAAGTCGAAAAGGACCTAAATATTCTCGTCTTTCAAGCAAAGATAGATGGATAAACAAGATTAGAGCTCAAAGAAAATATCTGAAATCTCTTAGAGATGAAGGATATATTGATACAATTAATTATAGAAAGCTCTATCTCCAATCAAAAGGTGGTCTTTTCCGTTCTGTTCGTTATCTTCGAAACTATATTGCTGAACATGATTTGGCAAAGAAACGTCTTCCGGAATTGTAATGAGGTGTAATTATGTCAAGACGAAGAAGAAGAGGTTTCAAGAAGAAACGTAAATTGCAACAAAAGCAGAAAAAGCAGGGTCCACTATATAGAGTGCCTTTTAGAAGACGCAGAGAAATGAAGACTGATTATCAACAACGTAAAAGACTCCTAAAATCAGGAAAAATACGTTTTGTAGCCCGTCCTTCCAATAAACAAGTTATGGTTCAATTTGTTGAATCAAAAATTGGTGGTGATCGTACTTTTGTTCAAGTAAAATCTAACGATTTAAAAGAACATGGATGGGATGTAGCTACCTCAAATCTACCTGCTGCTTATCTTACAGGCTATCTAGCTGGTAAGAAAGCAGCCAAAGCTAAGATTAAGGAAGCTATACTAGATGTAGGAACTTTTGCAGTCAACCCTGGTACAAGAATTTTTGCTACATTGAAGGGTGTTGTTGATGCAGGTATCTCTGTGCCTTATAATGAAAAAATGGTTCCCCCTGAAGATAGAATCAGAGGTGAACACATTAAAGCTTACGCGAAACAATTAGCAAAAGATGATAAAGAGAAATACGATAAAATATTCTCAAAATATCTTGCTGCAAGTAAAAAACCTGAAGATTTACCCAAATTGTTTGATGCAACCAAATCTAAAATCGACACAATATAATGAGGTAGAAAAAGATGAGCAGAGATATGTATATGGATTTAGATGAATGGGAACCCCGAACACGAGTTGGAAGACTTGTGAAAGAGGGTAGAATTACTACAATCGATGAGATATTCCAACAAGGATTACCTCTAGTTGAACCCGAAATTGTGGACATGCTCTTTGGTGATACCATTGAAGATAATGTTGTGGATATTAGTTTGGTGCAAAGACAAACTGATGCAGGAAGAAAAAGAAAATTCAGAGCAACAGTTGTTGTTGGTAACAAAAATGGTTATGTTGGTGTCGGTGAAGCCAAATTGAAAGAAATAGGCCCCGCTATCAAAAAAGCAATAGTCAACGCAAAACTAAACATACGCCCTGTAAGAAGAGGGTGTGGTTCATGGGAATGCTCTTGTGGAACTCCACATACTGTACCTTACAAAGTTACAGGAAAAGTTGGATCTACAGAAGTGATTCTCTATCCAGCTCCACGAGGTCTTGGATTAGTCGTTGGTAATATTGCAAAAACAGTTTTAGAACTAGCAGGAATCTCAGATGTTTGGAGTAAAACATTTGGAGAAACCAGAACAACTTCTAACTTTGCTAAAGCTACATTTGAAGCATTAAAGAACAGCTATGAAATCATGGCTCCGTATGATTGGACAACCTAAGGAAGTGGTATGAATGAGTCAAAATAAAGACAAACTTGAACTATTAGCAGTCATTCGTTTGAGAGGAAAAGTAAATGTTCCATTTAAGGTTCAAGAGAATCTTGATATGTTGAATATACAAAGATCAAACTATATGACATTGGTACCCAATACTTCCTCTTATCTCGGAATGTTGAAGAAAGCCAAGGATTACATTACTTGGGGAGAAATCAATCAAGAAGCTCTAGAACATGTTATTTCAAAACGTGGTGAGCTTCCTGGTAGAGCAAAAATAACCAACAAATACCTGAAAGATAATACTCCCTTCACAACAATAAAGGCTTTATCAAAAGCCTTTCTAAGTGGTGAAGCACTCTTCAAAGATGTTCCAGAGATGAAACGATTCTTTAGATTACATCCTGCAAGAAAAGGATATAAGACAATCAAAAGAGGTTTTGCAGAAGGCGGAGAACTTGGTTATAGAGGTCCTGCGATAAATGATTTAATTGTGAGGATGGCTTGATTATCATGACAGTAAGAAAAAGAAAAGGCGTAAGAAAGCAACGTGGTTACAGAACATATGGGTGGGGCATAGTAAGAACTCATCGTAAAAGTGGTATGAGAGGTGGAGTTGGTAATGCTGGTCAAAAATCTCATCATAAGATTCTTGTAATCAAAGGAATGCGACCTCCAATAGGTAAGAAAGGTTTTGTAGTTCCTCCTTCTGTTGTTGAAGATGTTCCAGCAATTAATATCTCTCATTTAGAAGCTATGCTTCCAACATTAATGAAGGAAGAGAAGATTACTAAGAAGGGTGAAATTTACGAAATTAATCTTCTAGAACTAGGTTATTCCAAGATTCTAGCTCAAGGTAAAATTACTGTGGCAATGAATATAACTGCCAAGTATGCTAGCGAAAGAGCAATTAGCAAAGTCAATGCTGCTGGTGGAAAAGTAAAATTATTAGATTAGTTTCTTTCCACTCTCAATTTCCTTTTTTATTTTTTCTCTAAATTTCAATCCGAAAACCTTTTGTTTAAGTGAAATAAACTGAATTGGAAACTATGAAAATTTTCATTCTTGTTGGTTTACAGTTAAGTGGAAAATCTTCTCATGGTCATAGATTGAGAGAGGAGGAAGGCATTCCTATGGTAGAAACAGGGCACGCTGTTTACCATGAACTGAAAAGACAAAATCTTGAAGTGAACCACAAGAATACTACCAGAGTGATTTTATCTCTTTTATCACGTGACCCCACAGCTTTTACCCAAACTATCTTGGACTATGAAAAAGATAAGTATAAAAATTCCCCACTACTACTACTTAATGGAGTTAAATCACCTGCTGAAATCAACTATACCAAAGAAAGATTTGGAAGGAAAAATATATCTGTTCTTGGTTTTCATTCATGTCAAAAAACAAGATTTAGTAGGGTTACTAATCTGGATCGTTTTAAAGTATCAGGAAACTATCTTGAGAAAACTCAAGAAGACCAAGACCTTGCAAAATGGGATAATTTTCTTAGTAGGGATATACGCGAAATAGGTCTAGGTATTGGAAATGCTCTAGCTAATGCAAATGAGATTATAATCACAGAGAATATTAATTGGCCACATCACTCTTTTGACATTTCTTACAAACATTTTCGTGAGTATATCTTGAATGGAGTAAAATCCTAGAAAATCTTTGAAAAACCAATTTTTTACTTCTTACTGGGGTAAGTACCTATTTCCATAACTATTCTTTTTACACTTGCAAGAAGTCCTTGATCTTTACTTTTGAGGTCTTCTGAATCTAGTTGTGCTTCTCCTAGCCCAATTAATTCATGTTTTAAAGTAAAAATCCCAATCATTGATCCTTTAGTAAAATTATTAGTAAATTTAGTTACACCAGGAATGGCTAATGGTGCACCATGACACAATGAATCAACTGTACTATCTTTAACAAAGACTTTTGGTAGATGACTAACTCCTACTTCCATAGGTAGAATGATATTACGAAGCGGAACTTCATCATTTTCTTCTTTTAACCACATGTATGCATCAAATAAATTTTGAAGAGTTGCCAAATACTTGTGTTCAGTAAAAGGTCCTGATTTAACCCTCCTTAGTTCTTTCATATGGGCCCCACATGAAAGACTCTGCCCAATATCGTGAATATATTTCCTCACATAAAATCCTGCTTGGCTTTTAACCCAGAAGAGAACCTCTCTATCTTTGATTTCTAAGATTTTATTTTCGTAAACTGTTCTAATTCTTAATACGCGTTTTACACTGGAACGAAATGGTGGGCGTTGGTAAATGTCTCCAACAAACTCATTCATTATTTCCTTGATCCTTTCTTCTTCTACATCCTTATGCAACCGCATATTGCATACATATTCCTTTCCCGCAAGCAACAAAGTTCCTAGGATTTTCGTTGCTTTACCTAAAGCAGTTGGAAGAACGCCTGTGACAAGAGGATCTAATGTACCAGAATGACCAGCTTTCTTAAGACCTAACATCTTTTTCACATAACTAACTACTTCGTGACTTGTGGGTCGAGGAGGTTTATCAAGGTTGATGATTCCATAATCTAAAAGCTCCTCAATAGTTCTTTCTGTTGGAAGTTTACCCCATTTGTAATCTGTTGTATCACTTGATAACTCTATTATGGGTGCATTTTCCTCTTCAAAAGAAAATTTAGGGGGAGTAAAAATAAGGGTCATCTTCAACCAACTGTAAAAAATGGGAATTTAAAGTTTGAGGATATCTAAATCTTTGGAACAATTTTTTCTTCCATGAAATCCTTCAAACTTCCAGCTTCTATTGCTGCTGAAACTTCTTCGTCTGTTGCATCTCTTTTAACAGAAACTACTTTATCAGTAGGTTCTAGGTGTCTGATATTGCATTTTCTCCGACGAACAGAAGTCATTTTTTTTGGGCCAGTAAGTAGGACATAATTGGGATCAATTATATTTATTATAACTCCTTTTTTACCAGCTTCTCTTCCGTTAGTTTTTACAACTACTCTTCCAATTTGAATTGCTGTCATTTTTCTTCACTTTTCATTTTTTTCTCAAATGCTAATAGTATAATCTGAACACAGTCAGTTGCGCTGAATTTTTGTGAATTTAAGATTATATCGTATATAGTTAAATCAGAAATGTCGATATTATACAGTTTTTGATATCTGCCTTTTTCTGATTCTTCTCTTGTTTTTGTTTCCTGACGAGCTTGCTCAGATGATTTAATCTCTCTTTGAGTTATTCTATCAATCCGTGTATCGAATGGTGCTGTTATATAGACCAACATATTTGCTGTGTCTTTCAGCATCCATCCACCTAGTTGTGCATCAATTACAATGTTATCTTTTGATTGTGCGATTTCAACTGTTTTTTCGTCAATAAACCTGTCAATTTCCTCTTGTAATTCAGCTTTTTTACTGAATTCTTCAAGATTCATATTTGCATTATCTGCCATATTTCTGAATAGTTCCCCTGCTGAGATATACTCATAGTTCAGCTCTTCTGCAACCTTCCTAGCTGCAGTACTTTTACCTGATCCATGTGGACCTGAAACAGCGATAATTGGCAAATTAGCCACTTCCTCCCTAGTTGTTACGTACTTCGGCTTTAATAGCACCTTTTACGCATCTTGAGCACAAATAACCAGCATGAACTCTAGATGGAAGGCGTTCAGAGCGAGACATTCTTCTTACTCGATTTTGTCGACCGAAGGCTACCCCATGTAGGATAGCTCCACATTTAGAACAATGTGGTTTCTTAGTTCTTTTTTCAATTTTCATTAATTTTGTTTCAGAAGGAGTTCTTCTCAACCTTGTTTTTGCGACTCTTAACGATGGTCTAACCATTTTCATTCCTCACGTTCATTTATTTTTTAGGCTTGTTTTCTTCTTAGCTAACTCAGCCTTAGCTGCTGAAACAGGTGTTTTAACTTGTTTTTGTTCTGGTTTTATTGTTTTGGATTTTGTTGCTCCTGATGGAGTAACACCAAATATTCTCGAGATTACGGATCCAAAAGCGAATGCTGAAATAAAATACCAAATGGAAAATGAAGCTTTTGAATATATGCGACCATTGTAGGCTTCTTGTCCAAACCAAGAATTTTGACCTATCCATGGAAAATCTCCAAGATTGAAAGGTAACCAAGCATAATAGTGACCAGTTTCCCCTACAGGAAATGCATTTCTTAATATAGCGAATATTAATAGAAATGGTATTGTTGTGAAAAGCATAGGTTTCATACGCTTAAACATCATTGAAGATTGCATCTTCTTAACGCGCTCTTCATCTCTTTTGACACTTAACCACAGTTTTTTGTCCGCGGTAGCCATAGCTTGCTTTTTGCGCTTATTCCATTCATTGACTTTTTGCATACTTTCCTTTAATGCATCAACATCAGTAACCAACCTAGTTATGAAAGTAGATAGAATCGCAATTAAGATAGCAGTTAAAGCTATTACCCATGCAGAGGTTGGACGTTGATTCAACTGATTTGTTGTCATCCACTCTGTAATTCCTTGAAACCATTTATCCCAGAATGCCATAGTTAAAACCATATTCTGTGCTTATTAATTCAGAAATTATTTGCTTTTTAAAAGCTTTTGTAACTTGAGTGTACTGATAAATGTTAAAATTAAATCTTATTTCTTAGTAAAAGAAACATATTGTCGTTTGCATTCACTCCTCCAAGGGTTGTATAGTCGATTATCTCTAAACCGCTTTCTTTTACAATCTTAATCAATTCTCTTTTTGTAAAGAGGTGATAGTATCGTCTTGCAACCACCTCTTTATTGTTATCAAACCAAGATAAGTAAATATCCCCATGTCTCCACAATCTATTTTGTAGTCTTTTGAAAGGATAAAAGAATAAATCCTTGAACATTGTTCTTCTTGATCCTTTCTTCCATCGTCTCCAGCAAGAGATAACTAAAACACTATCTTCTTTCAAAGTCTCACAAATGCTTGTTAGAACTCTTCCTACTTCTTTACCATTTCTCAGGTGGTGGAGAGTCGCTATGCATATTGCTAAATCAACAAATTTCTTTCTCAATGGAAGATCTTTCATGTCATTATTTACCAGATAAATTTTGTTTTTGTCTTCGTCTATAGCATTCTTCAACAACTCAAAAGAAATGTCAGAAGCAATATGTTCCCAGTCTTGGTTTTCAAAATAAAGGAGGTTTCTACAGTTTCCTGTTCCAATGTCAAGTAAAATTCCAGATGAAGGAATAGCGTAGTTTTGCTTAATTTGCATCATATATTGTTGAAAGTCCTTCCAAGGTTTTCTTTTTATGCTTGTATACTTTGGAGAAATTTTCCTATAAGCTTCTACTAA
>CAZPXJ010000004.1:16615-21712 GCA_964590855.1 uncultured archaeon | reverse complement strand
TTATCAGCTATAAGTATGCCAACAACTATCTCAACTAATTCAATATCTACATCTGTCAAGATGAATCATATCTATCTTGTCCCTTTATCAATTTTCTTTTCCAAATGAATGGAATGTATCAGAATACGAAATTTTATATATTCACTTTTGTTTACTCAAAACGAGTAAATATTTTTAAGGCTGATAAAATGGACACACTCAATATTGCTGTAATAGGTGTAGGTAGCTGGGGAAAGAACCATGCCAGAGTTTTCAGTGAAATGAAAAACGTGAATCTTCATAGTATTTATGATCTAAATTTCTCACATGCTTCTGAACTAGCTAAACTTTACAATACTCAAGCAATCAAGAATCTTGATGATTTATTAAAAAATGAAGAAATTGATGCAATAACTATTGCTTCACCTACTTCAACACATGCAGAAATAGCATTGAAAGCTATAGGCTATGGAAAACATGTTCTTGTTGAAAAACCAATGACTAGTACAATAGAAGAAGCAGAGAAAATTCTTGATGCTGAAAAGGAGAACAAGGTTATTGTTTCCGTTGGTTTTATTGAACGATTCAATCCAATCATATCTCGATCTAAACAATTGATTAAAAATGAAGATTTAGGAGAGCTGGTCCTCATAAGCGCTAGAAGGTTAGGCCCATATTGGCCTGATAGATTGAAAGATGTAGATGTGATCAGAGATGTGAGTATTCATGATATTGATGCTTTTAGATACTTAATTGCAAAAGAACCAAAATCTGTCTATGCGAGAGGAGGAAAACTTAGACATTCTTATCTGGATTATGCAGAGATTTTGCTAGATTTTGGAAATGGAGTTACAGGTTTTATAGAATCTAATTATCTTACACCTCATAAGCTTAGAAAATTGATGTTGACTTGTGAAAAAGGGATTGTTGAAGCTGATTACATCACTCAAGAATATGTTATTGAGGATGCAGAATGGTTGAGAAACAGCAAGATGCAATGGCAAGAACCCCTAAGCAAAGAGATGAATGCTTTTATGGAAGCCTGTAGAGGAAATGCACTTCCAGTAGTAACTTCTACAGATGGCATTAATGCGCTGAAAATTGCTATGTCTTCTATTCAAAGTATAGAAAGTCATCAAGTAATTGATTTAGATTTGTAAGCAAAAACAAAAATAGAGTAAAAATAAAGGGAAGGAGATTTTTATTGCAAGCCTAGGAATCCTGCTAGTGCAGGTACTGTTTCGCTTACTTGCTCACTCGCAAATATCTCGTAGTATTGTCTCAAGATACCTGTAGTCAGAAGTATTCCCGTACCCGTTCCTAATGCTCCCAAGAAATCCGCAAACGCCGCAAGGATACCTATAAAGAATCCTCCAAGCCATGCTGCAGTTGGAATATACCTTTCTAAGTATCTTTCAACTATACGTGGATTCCGTCTGAAACCCGGTATTTGCATGTTGGCATCTAATAGTTGTTTTGCAACATTTTTTGAGCTCATTCCAGCCGTATCTATCCAGATCCGCGAGAAGATACCACACAATGTTATCATCAGAATTAGGTAGATGATTGCATTAACCGGATACGCTGCCACTTGTTCCGGACCATACGGTGCCGTCGTCCATGAAGCTATACCGCTCGTAGGCGCTAATTGCTCTTGCTGACCCGCTTCCGCAACGTTTTCCCATCGACCAAAGAAGTTAACAAAGAAGTACTTAAATCCTGATTCTTCCTTTTCCCAATTCGTAAACATCAGATTTGATACAAAGTAAATATTGGCGAATAATGCACTTACTAGAATTACTGGGATGTTTGAGGTATATAGGAATTTGATTGGATATCTTGCTGGCATTTTGTATTGACTGTGTTGAACTGGAATTTCGATCTTAACCGAATCAACATATATTACAATTGCAAAAACGACTATGGTAGCTAGTAACCCTATTAAGTCAGGATTTCTTCCCACTCTACTAAATGCATCAGCTACACCTGCAGCTGGATTGTCACTGAACAGTCCTTGGAAGAAAGCAATGATACATCCTCTGGATTGAGTGGCGTTGTAATCTTTAAGACTAAACATACCATCAAAGATGTTGAATGATACACTTGCAGCAATAAAGAGACTTATACCGCTCCCCATTCCATATCCTTTCTGTATCACTTCGTCCATTAACAAGATAATGAATCCCGCAACCAGAAGCTGTACGAGAATGAGCATAATGTTTTGGATACCTAAGTCTTCTCTTGCTCCATAAGCTCCTCCAAGAATATATGCTAGAGCTTCGAAGATTGTCATTAATACAGCCAATATTTTCTGGGTTCCTGTATAAAGCGCTCTTTCTTCAGAGTTAGTGAAATCTACTTTGATAATTTGAGATCCTACCAATAACTGCATAATCAATCCCGCAGTTACTATGGGGCCTATTCCTAATTCAGCTAAAGTACCCCTTTGAGAAGCAAGTATCGCTCTCATAGCGAAAAATGGGTCTTTGTTGTCGTCCCCAGCAGGAATACCTACAATAGGGATATTGAGCATGGTTAAATATATGGCAAGAATTCCGAAAGTCCAAGCTATCTTTTTCTTGAAAGAAGGTTTTCTTGCAGGTTTCTTCACCTCAAAGATGAATCGTTGAAACGGTTTGAATAGTAGTAAGAATTTTGACGCCATTAAAACCACCGGTTCGATTTCAAACTCAATGATGTTCTTCTCTTTATAAAGAATTTTGTCATATAGTTTTTTGCATAAAAGGGGTTAACACAGGATAATAGAATAGATTTTGTTTATGTGTTTGTAAAAAACTAGCAAAAAAATACTTATTAAAAAAAAAGGAAAAAGGAACAGAAATCAATATTAACCATTGTTTATTTCTTTGGAAACCAAGGAAGTAGCGCGTTTGTTTTCCTTTTGTATTCTTGATATTCTGTATTAGTATCATATCGTTTTTCAGCTAAAGGAATACCCGAGACAAAGATTAAAGCTAAAGCAATAATAATTGGACTAATTATACCAACGAAATTTAAAACTCCATATGGATATAATCCTAGAGTGAAAATTCCTGTCCACATAGTAATCTCTCCAAAATAGTTAGGATGACGACTGAATTTCCAAAGACCTTTTGTCATTATTTTGCCTTTGTTCTCGGTTTTTCTCTTGAAAAGATACATCTGCAGATCACCTGTAAATTCAAAGAAGAATCCTATTACCCATATTCCAATACCAATGTAATCCGATATTTGCAGTCCTGGATCAGTTCCAGAATTTGTTACAATTGCAGGAAATCCGATAATGAAAACGAGTATTACTTGAGAAACATAGAGTTGTACAAAACTTCTCCACCAAAATGTTTTTCCCCAATCGTCTCTGAAGATTTTAAATCTTCTATCTTCTTTTGTATTTTCATCTTTTCCGAATGTTCTTAATGTTAGAAATACAGCAATTCTTAACCCCCAAAGTATTATTAGGGTCGTCATAATAATTTTTCTTTCAATCATAAATGAGTTATCATCACTCAAAATCCAAGGCAATATGGCTGCAAGAATGTATCCTAAACCATATGCTATATCTACTGTATTCACCTTTTTATCAATCACACCTATTATGTAGAATACAAAGAATAGGATGAAAATTGCTAAGAGTGTCCAGAGCATTATAATGCCAGTTTTCATAAGAATCAGATAATAGTTAGTAAATTTAAATATAACTCTTTTCGATTAGCACATCATGGTAATATTTTTAATATTATCAATTTACAAAGTCTATATTCTCTACTGAGCCAGGATACTCAAGCCTGGTATGAGGCTAGATTGGAAATCTAGTGTTGTAAGACTCCGGGGTTCAAATCCCCGTCCTGGCTCCATTTCTTTACATTCTACAATTTTGTCTTTGAAGCAAATGTTTAAAAAAATTCTTTACGCTCTCCAGTTGAAGTCATTGTGCTATTATATAATTGGTAAAGCACTGGGCGAAGCTCTTAATCTAGAACAAGAGCACCACAACTCCGGGTTGTGGGATAGAAAACAATAAAGTGATAACATGTCATTTCGCCATTTAGTTAGGATAAAGTCTACTGATCTTGAAGGATATCTTCCAGTCACTCAAGGATTATCAAGAATCTCTGGAGTGAGTAGAAGATTGGCTGAAGGGATTGTAAGAAATTTAAAGATACCTCTATCAGAACGTATTGGTTATCTTACTGATAATACAATTAAAGAAATTGAGGGTATTATTAGTGATCCCACATCAGCTAACATTCCAGTATGGTTAGTAAATAGAAGAAAAGATCGTCAAACAGGTGATGATTTACACATCACCGAAGCACAACTCATCTTGCAAACAAAGCAAGATATTGAAAGATACATACGCATGCGCAGTCGTAGAGGAATTAGACACTCATTCAGACTCAAAGTAAGAGGGCAAAAAACCCGAACTCATGGTAAGCATGGGGGCACAGTAGGTGTCTCTAAGAAGAAAAGGTAAGGTGTAAGAAATGGGTGGAATACGAAGACAAAGAAAGAAAATTATGACCCCCGGTCATCCTTACGATAAAGTTAGAATTGATGCAGAATTACCTTTAGTAGGAGAATATGGGTTAAGAAACAAAAAGGAATTGTGGAAAGCAAGAACAGTTCTATCTAAAGCTCGACAACAAGCTAGAGCTTTACTCGCACTTCCAGCAGAAACAAGAGCACAACGAGAAAAGGAACTCCTTTCCCGTTTAGCCAATCTTGGTGTTCTTCCTTCAGGAAGCGACCTTGACTCCGTTTTAGCATTAGAAGTTCGAACTGTCTTGAACAGGCGCTTGCAAACTGTAGTGTTCAGAAAAGGATTAGCAAATTCTCCTTATCAAGCAAGACAGTTTATTGCACACCGACATATTGCTATTGAAAGAGCTGTGGTTACTTCTCCAGGACGTCTTATCAAAATTAACGAAGAAGAGAGTATAGATTATGCTCCTCAATCTCCATTAATTGAAAAATCACATCCCGCTAGAACTCAAGCTCCTCCAACAACCGAAGAACCTCATGCAAAGAAAGAAGCTCCAAAACCTAGACAAAAACCTGAGGACAAACCTAGACAAAAACCTGAGGACAAACCTAGACAAAAACCTGAGGACAAACCTA
>CAZPXJ010000004.1:0-16515 GCA_964590855.1 uncultured archaeon | reverse complement strand
TCAAAGCTGAAGTTCCCAAGAAAGAAGAACCAGAAGTCAAAGCTGAAGTTCCCAAGAAAGAAGAACCAGAAGTCAAAGCTGAAGTTCCCAAGAAAGAAGAACCAGAAGTCAAAGCTGAAGTTCCTGAACCTCCAGCTGAACCCAGACCTATGGCTCCTAAACCAAAGGTTGGAAAGGTTGAGATCTCTGAAATCAAAGGCGTAGGCGCTAAAACTGCTATGCTCTTGAAAGAAAGTGGGTTTGACACTGTTGATAAGATTGCTTCTTCTTCAGATGAAGCATTATCTAAAGTTCCAGGTATCGGTCCCGCTACAGCTCAAGCAATGATCAGTGAGGCAAAGAACCTTCTTCAGAAAGTTAAGGAGGACTCCAAGTAGGTGATTATATGAGTGAAGAAAAAACAGAAGTAGTAGTTGAAGAAGAGCAACCTGAGGTTAAAGAAGAAAAGAAGAAGAAAGCTGAAGTTGAACCCGAAGTTGAACCCGAAGAGAAAAAGGAAAAAGCTAAACCTAAGAAACCAAAGGCAAAGGAAGAAGCTGAACCCGAAGAGAAAAATGAAGAAGATTCAGACTCTACTCGTAGAGAAGCACGATCACGTACCTCTCGTAGAGATTCTAAATTCGGTATAGCTCATATCTTTTCAAGCTACAACGACACCATCGTTCATATCACTGATATCTCCGGTGCAGAAACCTTCAGCCGTAAAAGCGGAGGAATGTTCGTTAAAGCTGACAGAAACGAGTCCAGCCCCTATGCGGCAATGAAAGCAGCAAACGCAGCAGCACAAGAAGCACAAAGTAAAGGAGTGTATCAGCTGTACGTAAGATATAGGGCACCAGGAGGACATAAAAATAGGACTCCAGGACCAGGAACACAAGCAGCACTAAGATCATTGAAAAGATCAGGGATGAGAATAATAAGACTAGAAGATGTAACGCCCTTACCCCATGATGGTTGTAGGCGCAAAGGTGGCCGTAGAGGCCGTAGAATGTAGTTTTTACTCATTCTTTTTTTTATTTTTATTTTTACTTTCGTTTTTGTAATATTTGGGTTTTTAATTCAATTTGTCTATTTAATAATAGAATGAATACAATAGACAAAGAAGGTTCTTACAAATGCGATAAATGCTCAAAAACCTTCACAAGAAAAGATAGTCTAACCCGACATATAAGAACTGTACATGAAAAATCATTAACATACAAATGTCCAGATTGTTCTTTTACAACCTATAGAAAAGATAAATTAAACAATCATATAAATGAGGTTCATAAGAACATAAGAAATTATGACTGCAAAGACTGTGGTTTGAAATTTACTCAAAAAGCAGCAATGCAAAGACACATCTTATCAGTACATAAAAGGGATCAAGACTATAAATGCTCACAGTGTAACAAATCATTTTCAAGGAGAGATCATCTGAAGAGGCATATAGATACTGTACATCTGAATCTTCGACCTCATGTCTGTAGGGAGTGTGGTGCAGCTTTCAAACTTCCAGAAAATCTTAGGTATCATCTAAGAAGCATTCATGGGGAGGAAGAGAAAAATGGCCGTAACTAAAAACACATGTGAGATTTGTGGGAAAGCATTTTCTAGAAAAGATGGATTAACCCGACATATTAAAACTGTTCATAACAAGGAAAAGTCATTCAAATGTAAGGAGTGTGGGTTTGCTTTTGTTCGAAAAGATATGCTAAACCGACACATCAAGGAGGTTCATCTAAAGATCAAGAACCATTCATGTAATCTGTGTGAAATGAAATTTGCCCATAGAACCCATCTTGAACGTCACATTAAATCAGTGCATGAAGATGCAAGGGATTATATCTGTGAACATTGTGATGCAACATTTACAAGAGAAGATAACTTACAACGTCATTATAGAGCAGTGCATCTCAATCTTCGTCCCCACATTTGTAAAGAATGTGGTGCAGCTTTCAAACTCCCTGACCATCTTAAACAACACTTCATCTCTATGCATACTGATCAACGTAATTATGTCTGTGATGAATGTGGTTTCGCCTTCAAACTTCCTCAACATCTTAACGATCATAAACGCGTTGTTCATCATCATCTCCGTCCTTACATCTGCGAAGAATGTGACGCTTCTTTCCCTCATGCACGGGGGTTAAAATTACACATCATCGCCATGCATACTGACCTTAAACCCTATGTTTGCGATAAATGCGGTCGTGGTTTCGCTGACCCTAGCCATCTGTATAGACACAAAGAAGCTGAAGCTTGTTGGTTTACAGCTACTACAGCTTACAAATGGGAAGAACTCTGCAAAGAGATAGCTGAGGTTCTGTTAGCTGATGAAGCTTGGGAGTGGAAACCTAAGATAGATACTCCTGAATTAGAGGAACAGAGCTGGGTTCAACCTGAAATAGTTGTATACTACGAAAACAATACAAAACGATTCATAGATGCGAAAAGATCAACTTATGCTATATTCAAGGAGAAGGATCTGTTAGTCTATCCCAAAGTAGCTGAGAAGGTGGAGTTCTGGTGTTTGTATGGGAAAGCTGAGGGGGTGTTTGAGGAAGAGGATGAGATGGAAGCGAAGGATAGTGGGGAGATTATCAAAGAGTTGAAGAAAAGAAAGACAGAGGATACCAAAGCAGAGATAGTGGTACTAATACAGAAAATTATCTTTTTGAAGAAGGGATTGGATTATGAGAAACAAACAACTTTATTGTAATTTCTAAAATCTTATGAATCGAAGAATAAAAAAGCCACATGGACTTTAACCAAGATAAGTTGAACTAAATTTTCACTTTAAAAGATGGGAGAAAGTTAAGTTATTTAGAATTTGGTGATTCTGAAGGAAAACCACTATTCTACTTCCATGGTTATTTTTAATTGAAATAAAGGTTAGATTTTATGATAATATACTGAGCAAGTTTTTGTATTGCCAGATTCTTTCTTTTGGATTAACTTTGGCTACATAATTAGCAGCGTGAACCGCATGTCCAGCAACATGTGCAGTAGCAGCTGCGTGACCTGCTGCACGAGCAACAACACAAGCGGTATCATCTTCAACTTCGCGAGCGGCGACATGAGATTCAAACGCAGCAGCACGAGCTTCCCCAACTGATATCTTTCTTTCCACCCATGCACGAGCTGCTTCTATAGCTTTTCTCGGTCGGTCATCATTTGGATACTTATCCTCAAAATAATGTAGCACGTGCTCTGCACAATCGCTAGCCCAGATAGTTAATGTTCTTTTATCCATTTTAAGTGTAGTTTCTAAAATCAGCTGTTTAATGGAACTATCACTTTCATCGTCGAGGTCAGTTTTCTTCATCTGCATCTTCATCTGTATGAATAATCGTTTTAAAGGGAGAAGGTAGTTTATCCATTTAAATCTAATTAGCAGATAAGTCACACTTTTACTTTGTACAAAAAAAAACAGTCCACAAGGGAGACGGCCAAGCCCTGAATTTACCAAGTAAGAATATAATCAGCTAGTTAGATAACCATTTCTTTTTCTTTTTATGGTGGCCAGAGCTGCTTTATTATGCATGTCCTTTTGATATTGAGGTGTTGATAATGAAGGATAAGCATAACTGCTATATTCAGTTTCAAAGATATTAATTAAAGCGCCTTCGGTTGTCCAGTAGGTTCTTCGTCTACCTTGGGTGCCCTGAGTGTGGGGCTTTATTTCAAGTATAGTTTCCGGGCTTTTAGCAGCAATCAGGTGATTTTTCTCCTTTTCTGATTAGGTTTTCATTTAATCAAAAGAATCCTTTTTTACTTGGCATAGATACTGGAGATTAAGTACCAGATGGTGACGTATTTTGTTACGTTTTTTGTAATCTAGGAACCCACCCCCATAGAATTTCGAGAACTAATTCTTCTTCTCTTCTTTGAATAAATCTTAAATAAATGCAATCTAGGCTCCATTTATCTGTGATACTCCATGCTTGAGATGACTTTTGTTCCTAGAATAAGTGAGATAGATGTTAATGAACAACTGAAAATTACTGCTTTAATGGATTATCTCCAACACATAGCTTACAAACATGCTGATCAAATAGGAGTTGGTCACCATCAGATCTTTCACAAGAATCTAACTTGGTTACTATTAAGATATACCATTGAAGTATCTCGTTATCCTTCCTTAAATGAGCAATTGAAAGTTTCCAGTTGGGTAGCTGAATCCGGTAGTCCAAAATACACTATAAGAGAGTTTGAAGTTGCAGATGATGAAGACAATATTATCTGTAAAGCTACAACTAGCTGGTTACTGTACAATTATAGAAAAAGACAGTCTGTCAATTATAGAGATTTTTGGCAGGACTTTGTAGCAGACGAAAAAAGAGCTCTGGATTATGATTTCCCTAACCTTCCTCTACCTGAGAAGATCAACACAAGCAAACAGCTGAAGGTTAGATTACAGGATTTGGATATAAATCAGCACGTAAACCATGTTGCACACATATACTGGATAATAGAAGGAATGCCTGAGAAAATCTTGAAGAAGTATGAATTAGGATCAGTTGAAATAAGTTACAAGGAACAAGCCTTCCATGAAGAAGAAGTATCTATTGAAACAGAATTTCATGAAGAAACTAAGGATGGAATTAAAGCTATACATCAAATAACGAAGGGAAAGAAAAAGAAACTAGTATCTAAAGCTGTAACTTATTGGAGGAAGTAAAGCTTGCACAGTAGCGTTTATTGTTTATCGAAAACGTTCTTGACTGGTGCAAAAATCGAAGCTAACTCTTTTGCTACAGTTTTCTTTAGATCGAGAGGATGTAATTCTCCTGCTTGAAAAACTCTCTCTACTTCAGCGTAATTTGCAAAATGTAAATCCCCACCAAATTTTTCTGGTCTTTCAATATCTAGTGATTGAATATTTGGGAAGATAATTAATCTTGCAATTTGAAGAACAGGATTGTCTTCTATTACTTTAGCGGGACAATAAGCTTTCTTCATTTTTCCAACGATATCTTCTTCCGAATCAGTGACAGAGATCATAGATTCAGGAATAGAGGAGGACATCTTTGATCCAGGCCCAGATAGTGCTGAGATTAAGGGAGTATGAACACAAGTGGGTGAAGGCAGATCAAGTTCTAATGGAAAAAGTTCTCTAGCTAGCATATGAATCTTCCTTTGCTCCATCCCTCCTTGAGCTGCATCCAACTCTAGATACTTAATGTCTAGAGTTTGCATTAGAGGATAAATCATCTGTGAAACTGTAGCATTCTCGATATCTCTTGCCACTTCTTGCATGGAGCGTAAACCTCTTTTTATAGAAGTCCTTAAGGCTAGTTTATGCAACTCTCTGATATACTCTTTAGTGTATTCGAAATCACTCCCTAAAACAATCTCGGGATTCTTCAATCCCAGAGCATTCATCGCTTTTTCCCATAAAACACATTGTTGCGCAATTCCCTCTTCTGTCCCTTTCTTGTTTAATAAAGCATGAACATCTGCTAAAAGGATCTTGACATGAAACCCAGCTGTTTCCATATCTTTGAGTTTCATAACAGTTACAGCATGACCAATATGAACAGGACCACTTGGTTCGTAACCAGTGTAGACGTTAGGTTTGTTCTTGGTTTCTAATATAGTATGTAATTCTTCTTCAGTAACAATCTCTTCGGTATTGCGTTTAATTAGTTCGAATTTTGCCTGGGTATCCATTTGAATCAACCAAATAGTGGGAGTAGATTAATATCAAGAGAGGGTTTCAATGTTTGCTTAAAAAGATTGAGAAAAGAGATTAAAAGGCTATTTTTGATCTATTTGCCAACCACAAGATATCCAAACTTCTTTCATTTTTGGGTTTTGTTCTAGAAATTTATCTATTAGCTCTTTTGGAACTTTGTTCATAGAACAGGAGAAATTGGCACATTTTTTGCAAGCATTCCCCAGTAAAACTCTTGAGAAATATCCTGCAACAACCATGAAAAGAAAAGTGCAAATCACAAGTGGAATCCCTGCGAACAAATAATCATTGTAGTTTAAGCCAAAGAAAATTAATCCCCAAACAGCTCCCACAAATGGAAATAGATCAATAAAACTACCAAAAATCAACATGATTATCTTCTCTGTTCTATTCATTGGTTCAGGTCGGTATTTCCACAACTTAGGCATTCCTCTGAGTGCCCAGCATTTCAAGAACCTGCCTTTTTTTTCATAATATGGACAGTGACTGCACAATAATCGAGGTTCTAAAACTAAGAAAGTTAGTAGAAGAACTGCAACGTAGGAAATTACCATCCACCAGTGCCCAATCATAAGACCAGAAAAAATCAAAATAGCTATTGCTAATAAACGATAAACACTATTACTTAATGTAAATCTATTAGCAAATTTTTTCTCTACAAAACAAATTAGTTTCCCTCTAATTTCACACTCCGTACAATTTGAGTTTTCATCAGCAATACAATTTTTCGGTAAATCCACTTTGGAACCATTAGAGGGAGTCATGACAAATAATAGAAGGAGAATCACACTTTAAATTTTTGCTAGAAATCCATCATTTCTTGCTTTATTTTATGTTTATCAATGAACTCTTCAAGTTCTGAATATTCGATTGGCATTCCAACCCTCACTCCTGTTGCTTCGATTTCCATTGCACTTAGAGCAGCTGCAATTTTAGATGTTTCTTGTAGTGACTTCCCGTTCAATATGCCATAGATTATCCCACTCATTGATGCATCTCCTGCTCCTGTTGTATCTGCAAGAAAGGATTTAGGTGGGGAGGTTTTAACAAGTATCTTGCCATCACTTAACCATTGTCCTCTATTTCCAAGAGTAATGTTTACTATTTTCAACCCCCAATCAAATAACTGCTTCATCCCTTCAAGAATACTTGTTTTACCAGTAAGAGCAGCAAGTTCTTCATCATTCATACTTGTTATTTCACTTTTCTTCAGAAGCTTGATAGTTTCATTAAAACGATGCTTAATAATCGAAATAGAAGGCGCGCCAACTACTAAACCATCTGCTGATTTTGTTAGATTGATACATCTCTCAATTGCTTCTAGACCATTATCAGAAGTAAGAGATGTCCAGACGAAACACCGAGTAGATAATAACATCTCTTCATTAAGATCATCTTTAGAGACGAGATTATTAGCCCCTTTATAAGCTAAGATTGACCTATCCTTTCCCCACGGAGTTATTAGAATAATAGAAATAGCTGTAGTATCCCTATTGAAGACCTTTACTCCAGAAACATTTACACCATGTTCTTTCATATTAGCTAAACAAGCCTCTCCATTCATATCATTCCCAATCCCGCCAAAGAATGCTGTTCTCAAGCCTATGTTCGATAAATTGCATGCAACATTGGCAGCGGATCCACCCGGGAAAAACCTGACAGATTTTACATTGAGTTTTGAGGAATATTCTATTGCAATATACTTCTTCTCAGCATGATTCTTGCCTGGAAGTTCCACTTTCCTCAAATCTTCCACATCAAAAATCATATCCATAGTGCAAGAACCTAAACTAACTAAATCGAATTTCTTGGTCTCTTTACTCATCTTGGAAAATAATGCTCATCTTTCTTTAATAAATTATTGACAGAAAAAGAAAAAGGAAAAAAGAAGGAGTTAGGAAATTACAAAGAATTCAGTAGCCCAGTATACATGATTATCATCTTCAGTATAGGTGTATTGAATTATGTCTCCTATGTTTGCTAGAACAACTTCATTCCAATGTGTTTCATTAAGATAAACCTGTGAACATCGAATCACTCTCGAATCGTTGAGTTGGAATACGAAAATACTATCTCCACCATCTACATATGTTCCTGCATCATCTATTTCTGCAATCTCATAGGTTTGTTGAGGAATTTCCGAAGCGAAGAATGACTTGTATTCTAGTCTTGCTTCCTTAACTACTTGCGAACCTGTAAGACCTTCAGCTTCAGCTATGGAAATGTAACTGGAATCCAAAGCGTCAATCACACACACATGAGATAATCTTTGTACAGAACCACTTTGCCAGTAAATTGGTATAAACCAGGCAAGCCGAAAACCTATTGATGTATTGAGAGTATAAGGGACTGGCATTTGAACAATATAACTTCCAGTATTTGGGGCCGTAAGTTGTCCTCTTGCGAGTTTAGATGCGGTAAGAGCAGAAATAAAACCATTACTTCTTAGATCGTAAAATTTAGTACCATTCCTTCTAATTATTCCTATTCCACCAAGCGTTTCTTCAGAATCTTTCGGATGTGTAGCAAAGAAAGCCAGAGTTGAATTCTCAAACTTAACATAGCGTATATCTTCAATTCCTTCGCCATAAAAACCAAGTCTGTCTGAACTATAATTTGGAAATCCAGTTAGCAAACGGATATTACCTTCAACTGATGTATCCCTCTTATTACCCCAGTTTATAATCCATTTATCTTCTATTAGCACTTCTGAATAGATTTGTAAAATATAATCAGGAGTTGTAGCTAAATCGTTTACTGCATAATGTATAATCAAATCGCCTGTTTTGATATTAAGTACATCAACACCATCAGATTTCCAAGCACCATAAACATCTCTAGTTGTTCGTGTAACAACATATACCCATTCTGTACCTGTCCATGCTGGATAAGAACGCCAATATTTAGCTCCTTGATCACGTCGATAATTTTTGAGAACAACATCATGATTTCTCCAAAGACCTTCTGCATAATTAAAATCACCTCGAGTAAAATTAATAATAACAGGTTCAGCGTTTGGGCTATTAACTTCTACAAGAATTAACCCCCAAGCTAAATTGAATTGTCCTGGTGTCCAGAACTGAGCAGAGGATTTCGGAGCATAAATCATGCACCAGTATATAGAATCATTTACAAAAATTACATTAGCTTCCATCAATTCAGCATTTGAACCAAAAGCAGCCTTATTTTGTTCTGCTTTACTTATAGCAAATTCTTTAGTAACCAGTCGTATATTATTATCAATCTCGCTTTCTTCATTTATAACAATAAATGGTAAGTTTGAAGAATCATAAGTTACCATTGATTCAAAGTACTTAGCACTTTGCATGGTCTTACGGATACCTAACAATGAGTTACCACCAACTATAACGAGTAAAATCAAAAGAGCTATTGAAATAAATGTTCTCTTTCGTCGTCTTAATCTCATTATAATATTGATTTTATTTATCGTTACTTCGAATATTAAAACAAGAATAGTATTTACGGATCCCACTAATATCAAGTGTTCTATTGCACTAACCATCATTGTTCTGTTCCAAAAACCTACAACCCATACACTTAGCAGTAAAAGAACATACATACCTGCCGATATATATCCAAATGTTTTGCTTCTCTGTCTTATTCTGATTATTATCCAAATAAGTGGTATATAAGCCACAAATAATAGAAAAGTAATTCCAGCATAACTCATACACTGTAATTATTGGTTTTGAATATAAATATTTTTTAAATTACAATACACAATTCAATCTATCTGAGGAGGTCCATCCTTTATTCTCTTTCGAATATCGCTGATTTCTCCTTTCCATTGATAAACTCGCTCTACCCACCAAGTTAAGACACCTGATTGTGTGATTGGTTTGAAATATTCTTTAATGCTAGCCTCTCTTCTTGGAGCTTTTCCTAGATTAATAAAATCAAAATCCTTAGTGTGTCCTCTATGTTTTTTGATATAATTTGAAAGCCTTTCATAATACTTGGCTACAACATCACCATTTTTATCCTTGAATTCTGGAAAAACTCCTTCATATCTGGCGGCTCTTTGGAATGGTTTAGTGGTCCAAGACCAACTACCTCCTCCAACCCAAATAGGTATCTTTGATTTATCATCGTAGGGTTTAGGTTTGAACCTTGTACCTTCTGCTACAGAATAATGTTTACCCTTGAAAGCAAAAAGTTCTCCAGACCACAACCCTTGTAGAATATCGAGAGATTCATTTAATTTTTCTGCTCGAATCTTTGGATTTCGTTCTTCACCAAATCTTTCGAAGTCATTATTTACAGTCGCCCCTAACCCCACTCCAAGTATCATCCTTCCTTTAGAAAGATGATCTAATGTAACAGTTTCTCTTGCCACCTTCCAAGGTCTTCTTCTCGCTAAAGGTGTTATCATTGGACCCAATTTGATTTTCTTTGTCACAGCAGCAACTCCAGCAAGAACTATCCAAGGATCAAACATTTTTACTTGTCCTGTACCAACGTGGATAATATGATCCCATGGGAAGAATCCATCCCATCCAGCTTCTTCGGCATCTATTGCTAATCCTACTACCTCCTCAAGATCAGAGAATTTGCCACCATTCTTAATGGATATACCAAACTTCATTGAAATTTTAAGAAATCAAACAGTAATAAATGTTAACTGATTATAGGATGGGGGCGATTATTTTCATTTTTTTGTTAATACATTTTTCTGAATTTATTTGAAATTTCTACATTACACTTTTATCCTTAAAATTCAATTAATCTTATGCGTAAAACCGCTATTCTTTCCAATGTAGCAGCTGATATCCCAGTAGAGTTAATTGATAAATATAATATTGTTACAATACAAGTTCCTATGGAATTTCCAGATACAAAAGAAGTTCTCATTTACCCAGAAGAGATTGGAGAGAAGAATCTTCTTAAAAGAATTCACAATGATAAGAAAAACCCTACACCATTACAACCCAGTATAGACTATTTCATAAATACTTTCAAACGATTGGAAGAACAAGGATATAATGACCTATTCATAGTCAATATGACATCTAGAGGTACAGGTATTGTAAATACAGTGAAAGCAAGTATCAATCAGTACAAAAAATTAGGCGGAGTATGTGATTTCTTTCAATATGATTCAAGAGAAGGATCTTTTGGTGTTGGAATTTCTGTGGTTAAAGCTGCAAAATCATTAGAAGAAGGAATACCATGCAGGGATATAATTCCCCTACTGACTAATTTCAAAATGAATGAATTAACCACCACATTCACATTCGAAAACCTAAAATTCTTGCAAAGAAGTGGTCGTATAAGTTTAATTAAGTATTATATGGGTTCTCTTCTAAACATATTTCCTTGTTTGGAGGGAACCAAAGAAGGAGAGATTAATTCTTTTCATCAAGCAAAAACATATGATGAAGCTGTTGAAAGTATTATAGTTCGTGCCTATAATCAAATGAAACATGTGGACAAATTAGGTTGTTATATCGTTTCTGGGAATGCAGAAGAAGGGTCTAAACTTGCAGAACACGTCTTAATTGAAAAATTCCCAGAAGTCAGAAATTATGGAGTTATTCCAATGAGCGGCGTAACTTACTGTTTTACGGGTCCAGGTTCTGTGATTGTTGTTATGTTTAAGGATTTTGAACATTGAAAAAATATAGCTGGAATTAGCTGTTTAATACTTCATACCACTTCTTTAAAGTAGCAATTTTCCACTGTTCTCTTCCTTCTCGAGGAGGATAATAGTCAATCTTTTCAGCTAGTTCTATAATTTTCCCTTCTGGTTTACCAATTGCAATTTGTGCTTTCATTAACTCCACGACTTTTTCAAGGTAATTTAAAAATTCCCGTATTGGTTTCTCATCGGACATTTGACCATGTCCTGGGATAAAATGTTCTACATCTAGTGAAAGATATTCCTTCAATGCAGCTATCCATTTAACAGGATTAGCTGAAGGTGGTCCTCCCCACGGAAACTGTTTATTGAAAAGATTGTCCCCAGCAAATATTACCTTGTAATTTGGACAGTAGACATAACTTGATCCTTCTGTATGTCCCCCAGTTCTCTTTGCAATAACCTTTACATCTCCATCAATAATTTCGAATGAATCAACAAATGTTTTGTTAGCAAGAACAATCTTCAAACCTTCCAAGGTTGAGGGATCTTCAGCATTCTTTTTCCATTCTTCTAAAGCTTCTGGAGTCCAGTTGTTCTTCTGAGATTCAATCATTTCTTGATGAGTAAATTCCGAAGTAATAATGTCACAATCTTCAAAAATTTGATTACCAAAAACATGATCTCCATGTTCATGAGTTATGAGAAGAGTAGAAGCACTTTTCCCAGTTTCTTCTTCAATATACTCTCTAAACTGCTTAATAAGTGGAATATTCATGCCAGAATCAACAAAAACAATCTGTGTTGGCAGAACATAAGCAGTTACATTTCCTCTTGTACTGCCATCTGTTATGGCATAAACATTCTCTTTGATTTTTTCAATTGACATCAAATGCACCTGAACTGAGTACAAAGTAGCAATAAAAAAAACTTTTGGAAATTGGACTAAGTTAAAGACAGTTCTAAACAAAATTACCTGTCGTACCACCAGGTAAGTCACTGTTTACTTATTCAGTTTCAATTATGCGCCCCCAAATTGTTTTTAAGTTATCAATTCTCTTTTTTTCTTAGTATGACAAAATCATTAGATGAAATTCTAATCTCCTTAGAGGATATTTGTGATAAAGATGTAAGAAATTCAGAAAACTTCGGAATTGAATTTGGTACCTATTCTCCTCAAAAATTGAAAGCAACAAGCATAAAATGTATTGTCACCTCCCCTCTTATGAATCTGAAACTTGTTCATTTCATGAAAGAGAATGGTGCAAATCTTGCAATAACTCTACTTCCCCTTTCAATTACTGAAACTAAGTTTCCCCTTTCTGAAAGAGACTTTGAGCTTTTAAAGGCCTTGATAAATAATAACATTAAAACCATTCAATTACCAGATGAGTGGATTCATTCGATAAAAGGTAGTTGTGCCTATTTCTTGCAAACTTTGGGACTTACAAATGCTCAGACTAATGATATTCCTGGAATTTTTAAATTACCTATAATAAACTGGAAAATTCCTTCAATGAGTTTTAATGATTTCTTAGCCAATTTAGGACACTTAAACAAAAAATGGATATCTTATTCTTTTGCTTCTGAAGATTCTAACTTGTCTTTTATTTTGGAAAGAGAAGAATTATCCTCAAAAGAATTAGATCTTTTACGGAGTGAAGGGGTCAATACTATTATGAGTTTCAAAATTGATTCTAAAAAGATTCCTTTGTATAGCAGCAGTAAAATGAATTTCATCTACATTCCGTATATCGATTATTGTAACATTGCTTTGCGTAAGTTCACCCAGATTTTGCAGCTTGAGGTAGGAGAACAAGTCCTATTTCACCCTCTCGAAACAAAAGATGGTAAAAATTATTATGATTACCAAAACAAAACGTAATTATAACTCCAATTTAATTTTATTATAGATATTGAGGGGGTAATCATGAATAAAATCGTTCCATTTGTTCTTAGTGCTTTAGAAGAAATTGAAGGGGGAAAATCCATTAGAGTTACCCTTCGATCTATCGTTGAAGATTCTGATATAACAAAAGATGAGGAATCGACACTTTACCATTATATCTTCGAAATCTATAGAAAACTCAATCTAATAGATTTGTTCATCAAAACCAGTTCATCAGCATATTCTCTTAAAAAAATGGGGAAAGAAAATAGAAGCTTACTTAGATTTTCTACTCACCTATTAAAAATTGAGATGAAATCATTACAAGAAGTTCTCGAATTGATGGATGAATATTATTATCCGATTGGAAATCTTGAGTTTTCAGCTCTTTTAGAATCAATTGAGAATATATCCGAAGAACAACTTTTCGAAAACCGCGATGATTTAGCATCTAATCTCTCTCTCAAATTCTATCTTCCCACTTGGATTATTCGGCGTTTTATATCTCAAAGGGGTGAGAATTTTACTCGAGAATTATTACCCTCTGTCCTGATTAATCCTCCACAATATGTCCGAGTTAACACTCTCAAAACAAATCTTGAAGAAATAGAGCACTCTTTTAAGAGTTTGAATATTAAATATTCCAAAGTAGAGTTTATTGAAAATCTTCTGAAGATTGAAAATAGTCCAATTCCCATTCCTCGTCTAAAAGAGTATATTCAAGGAGAAATTGTCATACAACAAAAAGCTTCTGCAGCCGTATCTCCAATTTTAGACCCTCAAAAAGATGAGCGAATTTTGGACATGTGTGCCGCTCCTGGAGGGAAAACATCACACATCGCAGCTATAATTGGAACTGGCGCTGGTATAACTGCTGTTGATTTGAATGATGAAAGAACAAGAGTTTTGAAACAAAGGTTGAAGATTCTAGGTGTACAAAATATCGAGATAATCAAAACTGATGCGCGTAATTTAGTTAAAAATTATGACTATGCATTTGATAAGATTCTTCTTGATCCACCTTGTTCTGGGTCAGGTACATACTCTTCTAGACCTGAAAATAGGTGGAGATTAAAACAAAGGGATCTTAGATGGTATGTTAATCTTCAAACAGACTTATTACAATCAGCTGCGAACTTGACCAAAAAAAATGGTTACATTATCTATTCCACATGTTCTTTGTTTCATGATGAAAACTCTGATATAATTACTTCATTTTTGAGAGAGAATGATGATTTCCATTTAGAGAGAACTACCCCAAATGTTGGTATCCAAACTGAGTTAGAAGGGGGAGTTATTCAGGAAATCTTTCCTCATCTACATGAAACTGAAGGATTCTTTATAGCAAAGTTGAAACGAAGTTAATGACTCACACTGAATATGAACTCATTCAGTCATACATTTTATCTAGCAAATCATCGATTTTCTTTAAAAGTTCACTTTTGAGCTTGTTTCTAGGTGGCTTTTCTACATTTCTTAGGTTTTCGATGTTGGATTCAAACAGTATTTTCGATGCTAGAGTTTTTACAATGTGCTCTACATTATACGTATTTGGTTCATCATACGTCTTTGGGTTAGAAACCTCTTCTCTTTTCTTTACTTCTACTACTCTCTGTTCAATCTCTCTAGTTTCTTCGACAATTGAAGGCCTTTGTTCTATTGTTCTCGAAGATGGTAAAGTCTTTTCTCCATATACATATGCTTGAGTTGGTAAATACTCTCTAGAGGAAATTGACATCTCCTTATATGTGTCAGATTCCATTTTTCTAAGAATCTCAGAGAGAATTCTATCCCTTTCTTCATGTTCTATGTTTACAACATTATATTTCGAACCTTTCATTGTCTTCAGATTAGTAGCAGCTCTACCCGCTGAATAGGAAAGAACGTTTGAGATTCCATCTTTTCTATAGATGAATATCTTCTTTTCAATTCTATCCATAATCAAATAAGCACCATTACCATCCAGAAAACTTTCCTTTGTTGCTGGTACTTCCTTATAACTTCCATCTCTTTTTACTGAAAAAACACGTAGACCCATATTTACACCCCAGTGTAAACATTATGTTTTTCACACTTAAAACGTTTTTTCAAACATGGTATCGTGTGAGATCCTCTTTTTCCGCTAGTTGGAAGGCTCTTTTTCTTCTTTGACACGATTCACAGACACCACAATGAATAGGCTGGCCTTCTTCCGACCATTCTTTAATTTGATAGCATGATGAAGAGAACTTAACTAGGGCATTTTGATCTTTAAGAAATCTTACAATCTCACTTTTTTGTTTTTCATGAAATGGGGCTATAACCTCAATGTTATTCATACAACCTAATTTTATTGCAGCGTTCATGCGGTTGACAAAATCTATTGTGTTATCTGAAAAAGTAATAGCTTCTTCCTCATTGGCACCAAAAAGAATGTCCACTGATGCATTTAGACTATCTGCATAAGAAGCTGCAATAGATATAAACAAAATATTCCTTCCAGGAACCCAAACAGATTTTGCAGTTTGTTTAGTTAATTTCTCAGAATCAAGTTGTTCAAATGTGTCTATTTCAGGAACTTTTTCTCCTGATTTTGAAAGAGTAGAACCTGAGATTTTTGAGAACTCATCAAGAAATGGAAGTTCAATTATTTTTTCTTCTAAGTCTAATATAGAAGCGAATTTATTATTTATTTTAGAAATCGTACTGTCTTCTTTACTTCCATAAAGGAAACTAAGTAAGACTATCTTGTCATACTTCTCTAAAGCCCAATAGAGACATGCTGTTGAATCTAACCCTCCTGAAAATAAAACTATCGCAATACTCATTGTGATCCTTCTTTAAGTGTAATTTCCGTATTATATGTGTATTATTGTCTTTTCCTATTCTGTATAGGAAACTACGCTGGTAGGGGTTTCAGACATTGTTACTGTAATATTAAACTGAGGATATTGTTCTTTCAATTTATCGTGTAGGTACTTTGACAGCAATTCAACAGTTGTTGCTTCTAATGGTACTAACACAACATCTTCTTTGGGAAAGCGATAGAATTTTCCATCACTGGTAGATACTTTATATTGTCTTTGATCTACTTCGATATTGAGATCTATATTTTGTTCTGGTAGTAAAACCTTATGATCTAACTCTTTTATGATGGAACCAACACTTGTTTTGAATGGTCCAAAGTCAATAACCATGTTGTTCTCATCCAGATTACCATCGATTTCTACTTCGATTTCGTAATTGTGACCATGGAGACGAGCACATTTATCATGTTTAATTAGCATATGAGCAGATGCTAAAGTAAGTTTGTCGCCTGAAATTTTTAACTTCATTTTAATCCCTTAAATTGGTCGTGTTTTTGAAACA